>NZ_PGUB01000007.1:0-80662 GCF_002924285.1 Aquimarina sp. I32.4
AGAAAGTATGAGTAATGAACTTATAAAATCTATAGTAAGTAATCATCACTACTTAGACGCATTTATGCGAAGTTAATATCCGTAAATTGTATAATATTACAGATGCAATGGTTAATGAGTATTTGGAACATCATGGCAGACCAGATGATGGTAATGCAACGAATTTTATAATTGAGAAATGACCATGGGGTGACTTTTAGTCACCAGCCCGAACCTATGGACTTAAAGTCCATAGTGGTTCAGTTTGGTTAAATGTTAACACCTTTAGAATTTTTTATTTAATAATAAAATAAGTAAATATCGCGATGATTTTATTTTAATTATTTCATTTTTAGCGGTTTGTGTTTTTTTTGAAATGTTAAGGTTTTTTTTTTGAAAAGTTAGATGTACTAAATGTAAGTTAATTAGAAAATAATAAAGGCAATGCTTTATTTGCTACTCTAAATTTGTGGCTATAAATTATTAAGAAATATAGATGGTTTCTTGCTAGTATTTAAAATATCTGATTAAACAGGTGTTAGAATTTAATTCCCTTATTGTCTAGATCAATATTTTCAATACTTTATCTGTTAATTAAAATTTGATTAGCAAGAGAATATACTATGTTTTTTATAAAACTTAACTCTTAAAACACAAATACAATGAAAACTAGAATTTTTAAACACAAAACGATTTTGTTATCTGGAATAATGTTGGTCGTTATTTTATTTGCTTCTTGTGAGAAAAATAAGCTTGAAACAGAAGTTTTTGAACAACAAGAGACTATTCAGAAAAGGAATAGAGATATTTATTTTGGAGAACCCTCTAATACTCTAAAAAGACAAGATTTTGTAGGGTTTGCGGGGGTTTTTGAAGTTAGAGATATAAAAGTGTTTCTTAATAACAATGTTCCCCAAGAATGGATGGTGCCAACTCAAAATGCAATTAATCAATGGAATTCTTCTAGTCCAGGAATAAGTATGAGTAGAACGACCAACAGAGGAGAGGCAGATATTGTAATCTCTGGAGAAGCTGAGGTTGGATTTGATTTTTCTCCTGCAGGTGCAGATTTTCCTCAAGCAGCAGGTGGTGCAGTAGGAGCATTTGTGACAATCAATTTGAATTATGACCCTGTTACATATGGTCATGGTCCATTAAATTATGGGAAAAGATTTTTGGTAATGACTCATGAGTTGGGACATAATGTAGGTTTTCAACATAGTGATCAAGGGCAAGTCTCTTTTATGAGAAATAACTTTTTACCAGGAGATGATAACTGGGCAGGGATGACTCAACAAGATAGGAATGCAATTACAGCCCAATTTCCAGATATTGTAGTTAGATAATTTTTGATGTAAATTATATACTATAAAGGCTTTACTAATAATCATTAGTAAAGCCTTTATTTTTATTGATAATGCTGTTTTAAATAATTTTTCAGTTGATACTTAAAGAAGTAAATAGTTGAAAAATCTTGTGAGAGAACAAAGGGTATTTCTTTTGATTTTGAAATAAAGAACAATATTTTTGCAGAGAAATTATAACATTTTTCATTATAAGAAACGCTTGTTTTATCAAGCAATTATTGTCAGACTATTTTATAAAAAATAAAGAAATGATTCCTACCCCGAATATTCAACAAGAAATAGAACCATTACGTATCGAGCTTCTTAATCATAAAGTATATAAGTCAATTACCACATTAGATGATTTACAAAAATTTTTAGAGTACCATGTTTTTGCAGTATGGGATTTTATGTCTCTTTTAAAAGCATTGCAAATAGAACTTACTTGTGTATCATTACCATGGGTTCCTAAGGGAAATCCATCAACTCGTAAACTTATAAATGAGATTGTATTAGATGAAGAAACAGATCAAGATCAGGATGGTAATCCTGCAAGTCATTATGAACTGTACTTAGAAGCGATGCAAGAGTGTCAGTCTGATACTACAAGAATAGAGCAGTTTGTTGAGTTATTACATCAGGGGATTGGTGTAGAAAGTGCCTTGAATCAGATTGATATTCCTGAATCTGTAAAGGAGTTTGTACTTTTTACTTTTTCTGTGATAGATACCAAAGAGCCTCATAAAATTGCAGCTGCTTTTACATTTGGTAGAGAAGATCTGATACCAGAAATGTTTACTGTATTGGTCAAGGATTTAAATGATAAACTACCAGATTCTTTAGATAAACTAGTGTATTACCTTAATAGGCATATCGAACTAGATGCAGATGTACATGGCCCGTTGGCTATGAGAATGATTGATGAGTTGTGTGGAGATGATATTGATAAATGGAATGATTGTGTTGAGATAAGTAAAAAATCACTTGAAAAAAGAATAGTTTTATGGGATGGTATTTTACAATCAATTAAAAATGCTGAAGTACATATGGTATAATTGTTATTTTTTGATTTAATATAGCGTAGTAGTGAGTTAATGAGGGGTAGGGGATAGTGTTTTGGAATACGGAATAGTAAAATAAAAGGTTGATCCCTTTCCTTTTTTACTCTCTAGCCAAATTTTGCCATCTAACATTTCTACATATGCCTTGGCAATAGATAATCCAATGCCTGCTCCTTCTAATGCATATCGATCTTCTAAATCGGCCTGTACAAACCGTTCAAAAATCGCTTTTTGCCGATTCTCGGCAATACCCGTACCAGTGTCTTTTACATAAAACTGTAAAAGATCTCTTTCTTTTTTGTACCCAAATTCTATATGTCCTTTTTCTGTATATTTTATAGCGTTTTGAATTAGTTTTGTTAGGATAACATTAAATTTTTCTTCGTCAGTATAAATAATTGTGTCATCCACCAATATACCGTTGGATAATGATAACGTAGTTTCTTTTTTTACAGCTTTAGGAGTAAATTTGTTCAATAAATACTCTGTTTGTTCATTAATATTTACTTTGTCTATAGAAACAGTTACTTGATCAGCTGATATTCTAGAGATATCAACAATATCTCTAATAATGTTAAGCATACGAGCCCCACTTTCTTTTATTAAATCTAGATATAATTGTTGTTCATCACCTGTGAGTTTAGGTTCGTTTAAAAGTTCAGCTAGACCAAGTATTCCATTCATAGGAGTTCGTATTTCATGACTCATATTTGCTAGAAAAGCAGATTTTAGGCGGTCACTTTCCTCGGCTTTCTCTTTCAATCGATTTAATTCTAGTTCATATAATTTGATCTCGGTGATATCAGTAATCGTACCTACATATCCTATTATCTGCTTTTTTTCGTTATGCTCAGGGATAGCTCTGCCTAATACCCAAGTAATGGTTCCATCAGGTTTTACAAACCTATATTCTACGTCAGCAATGTTTCTTTTATCAGGTGTAGTATACCATCCTTTTTTTAAACCTTCTCTATCTTCGGTATGTACAGCACTAAAAAAACCATCATTCAAAGCATTTTCTTGCGATAACCCAGAAATCGAACACCATTTTGGGTTTACGAATATGGTTTTACCTTTTGCATTTGTCATAAAAATACCTACAGGTACTAGGTTGGTAAGTGTATGATATCTATTTTCTGTGAGTTGTACAGCTTTTTCTGCAACTTCAAATTTTTGTTTGTATGTTAGAGAATGGAATACATCTTTAAATGTTAGGTAATTTGTCTTGTATACATCTTTTTCAAAATATTTTAAATAAATAGTAAAAAAAATACTGTAAAAAACAGCCATAAAGTTCTTTGATACCAATCCAGAATATAAGATTTTTTGGATATCGTCAAAAAACCTGAATGATCCTAGTGTAAAGAAGAAAGCATCAAAACTAAGGACTAATATCATGGTAAGTAATATTCTAAAAAACAAATTAGGAATGTATTTTGAGATATATTCAAACAGAAAAATTATTAATATGGAGTCTAAGTATAAAATGCCTGTTCCTACAAATAAAACAGATACATTGGTATAAAAGAATTCTGTAGAGATATCAAAAGGATTATAACTATATACTTCTTCGATGTTTATTTTAAAAACAAGTAAAAGAAGGCATAGTACAAGATTGGCTATAATTAAAGCATAGATTAATTTTCTGGTCGTAATTGCATCTTCTTTTATATACATTAATAATATAGCAAACAGTGTAGCACTAAACAATACAGATGAACCAGGAGAAACAACAATGTTTTCAGATATTTCAAAGTAGAGCGTACTAGCCATAAAAACCTGTATAAACTGAAACAATCCTAATGTGGTAAATAATACACCTAAACCTACAATGGTACGTAAACGAAAGAGTAGTAATATTAAAAAGGCTACAACAAACCCTTGAAATAAAAAAATCGAAATTTGATAAAATAGTTGTGTGTCCATAGCTATTATACTACATTATATATAAGGTATTCAGGCTGTTTATAGGTTTTAGTATATAGTGTTTTGTTTTATTAAGCTCCTTAAAGCTACAAACATTTGTTAAATTTTACTTACGTAAAACCGTAAAAATAATTGATGTTTAGTTTTTTTATTAAATGATTTTAATAAAAAAATAACTCTGAATAAGTGCTTGGATATTACTACAATTTACTTTTTTAATTGCTAAAAGTCAAAAAGAGAGAGGAATAAAGAAAAAAGAAGAGGGAGGGTAGCTATTTTTAAACAACAAAAAAACCTGCCGAAGCGACAGGTTTTGTACATTCGTAATTAAATAGGATATTATTAAAGTACTTTAACATTTACCGCGTTTAATCCTTTTTTTCCTTCTTGTAAATCAAATTCTACTGCGTCTCCTTCTCTGATTTCATCGATCAATCCAGAGATGTGTACAAAATGTTCTTTGTTAGAATCTTCTTCAGTAATAAAACCAAAACCTTTGGTGTCGTTGAAGAATTTTACTGTTCCTTTATTCATTTCTTATATTTAAATTAGTTAATAAAACCAAAGATAACGCCAAATATCTAAATGATCATCATCTGTGTGTTTTTTACTTCAATATTTTAAACAAAAAAAAATAATGTTTATTGCTATTGAGGATATAAAAATAATTTTTAGGAATCTTTGAAGAATTGATTATACTGGGTGATTTATGTAAAATACTAGCGGTAGTGTGCTTGTATTTCTTCTACAAATTTAAATTCTCTAACTCTAGTTTGTAGTCATATTGCAAATCTTCATGTAAAACAGTAATTTTCTTTTTGATCAAAATAATCTCTCGGTTATATAGGTTTAAGAGTGTGTTATTGTGATTTATAGACGGAGCAAGGTTTTTTAGTTTTTTACAAAAATAAAGCAAGACTTCTATTTCAGTCTCTTTATTTTTTGAATAGCGAATATATTTTTTGAGTGTTCGTAAAATTTTTCTTACAGTTTTCTTTATATAATAATATGAAGCAGTATTAATGGTTAGAAATAATTCATCTATTTCATTTTTTATATTGATGATATATGTTTCTTCATGGGTAGCATCAAATAGTAGATACGAGAGTAATTCTTTGTTTTCTTTTTTGAATTGCGATAGGCGAAGACAAAGATCGATAAGCTGTTGATGAGAATAGTCTGCCAATTCTGTTTTAATTTCTTTTGCTGTAGCAGTTTTCATCTGTGAAGTAGGATTGCTTTTATGTACATGATTAATACGTGCAATTTAGCTAAAAGTATCAACTCAGAGAGAGTGATATAAGATATATGTTTTTTTACTTAAAAAGAAGTATTATAGCGTTAGGTACGAAATAGTAATAACCATAGCATAATGATTTTTTTAACTAGCTGTAATTCAGTGATTAGTTTTATTTAGATGATTTTATGATAACAAAGTTATTAACATTATTGATTAATTTTTGAATTTTTTCACTTTAAATTGTGAATTAATTGTGTATTTCATCGGTTTTTAACATGGTTTCAACCAATTATCAACATTTAATAAACACTTTTCTTGCCTTTTTGTTGATAACGTGTTATCTTAGTGTAGATTAACACAAAAAAACACACAATCATGGATCATTTTTATTTTGTTTTAGGGCTTAATTTTAAGAATCTATTAAACTTTTTAAGAGAACTACCTCAAGCTTCAAGTTATGCACTTCGTAAGTAAGAGAGATATAACAAATTTTGGGCATTTGTTTTTTAAATCTATTATAGGGGGAATTATTTTCTGGTAATTCCTCTTGTAATTTTAAAAGAATGTGTAAACCCCGAAGCTTATCTTGAAATATTTTTTTCACAAGTATATTTCAAGTACTTACTTCGAGGGTAAGTTGCATATTTTATATGTATTGTGCTTATTGATTTCTTAAACGTTCGATTATTTTTAGAGCAACATGTTTTGAGGATAGATAATTTTGTCCTGTTATAAGATTTCCTTCTACTTCTACATGCATAGAGTTTCTGGAAGAAAATCTAAATGTGCCACCTCGCTTTTCAATTGTTTCTTGAATTTTAAAAGGAAATTGCTTGAAATAATCAGCATCTTGTTTCTCAAAAGAATCAGGATATCCACTAATAGTATTTCCATTTACAAGATATTTTCCATCTTTTGTTTTCAAATTCACAATTCCTGCTGTTCCGTGACATACAGAAGATATAATGCCCCCATATTTTTCAAAAATAGTCATAGATAACTTTTGAATTTCTTTGTTTTCTGGTACTCCATACATCGCACTTCCTCCTCCTATATAATGAACTGCTTTATAATTTTGAGGGTCTATATCAGAAGGTTTTTTTGTATGCTTTAATGCGTACATAAAATCAGTAGTATAGATATACTTTTTATGCAAAGAATCAGAAGTGTTAATATAAGCAAGAGGAATACTACCTCCATCTGGGCTTACAAAATCTACTGTATAACCTTCGTTTGTAAAGGTGTCAAAAGCATTAACTATTTCTGAAAAACTATTTCCTGTAGCAATATCAGAACTACCATGATAATGTGCATTGGATACAATAAACAGAATACGATCCCCTGATTGATTGCTTTTTTTGCTGCTTGCAGTTTTACTTATAACTTTCCAATTATTTTTAATTTTTTTGAGTAAAAACATATCCATAAATTCTATTCCTTTACTAGGAAGGATAATCTCTACTTTGGCCACTGCAATATCATTATAATGGTCGATAGATACAATGTTCCCTATGCGGCCATTAAATTGATTTGGAGTACCTTTTTTGAACCAATTTGCGTATTCTGATACTGGTACGATCCATACATCTTTTTCTTTATGGCTCAGATACAAGTTTGCTTCATTATAAAATGCCTTTTTTATAATTTCTGGTTGATCATAAGAAGTACCATCGATATAATTTTGTAATGTTTCACGTAGTAAATTGTCTTCTGTTTGTGAAAATAAAATGTTGCTGAATAAAATGAGTATGATTGCCAATAGATACGATTGCATATGTATTTGTTTTTTGATGAATATAAAATTTCGGCAATAGTATAATACATGTCTTTTAATTCTATTCAAGAATTATATATTATGCTTATCCGTATGTTTCCCTATTACTTGGTATCTTTAAAGTATGAAATTAATTGAGTTTTTTAAGCATTATCCAGACGAGGAAAGCTGTAAGATAGCATTTAAATCGTATCGTTTACAAGAAGGTGTAACGTGTAAAAAATGCGGTAGTACTTCCCATTACTGGAAAAAGAACAGAGAGCAATGGGAATGTAAGAGCTGTAAGCATCGTACTACTTTGAAGAGTGGAACGGTAATGCAGAGCAGTAAATTGCCCTACCAATACTGGTTTATAGCCATGCACTTAATAACAAGTACAAAGAAATCATTTTCTGCTAAAGAAATTCAACGTCAAATAGGTCATAAACGTTATGAGCCTATCTGGTCAATGGTTCATAAATTACGAAGTGTTATGGGGCTTAGAGACGAACAATACGAATTAGGAGAGGAAATAGAATTAGATGAAGGTTTTTTTGAAACTGTCTCTATAACAAGGGATAAAACAGAACCATTAAAACGAGGACGAGGAAGTCAGCGTCAATCAACGGTGTTGGTTGCAGCAGAATCAAGAGTAGAAGAACAAAATTATAATCCTAAAAAACATAGAACTAAAAAACGTGTAGGATATTTAAAGATGACGGTTATTGAATCATTAAAAAAAGAAGATTTAGCTGTGGTGGTAAAGGAAAAGGTAAAAAAGAATACTAAAATTGTTTCAGACAAATCAAACAGTTATAATAATTTGAAAGAGGATTATAATTTGGATTCTAAAGTGGTTCCAAAAAAAGAAATTAACACAATATTACCATGGGTGCATACAGCAATAAGCAATGCTAAGAGATTGCTACTTGATGTACATCATAGAATAGATGATGATTTTCTTCAAAACTATCTAAATGAATACTGCTTTAAGTTTAATCGAAGGTATTTTGATAATATTTTCGATAGACTGATGGTCGCAGCTGTATCTAATAGATGGAATTATCTTGGGGAAGAAAACGGATAAGCATATAATATTTATACCATTACTCAAAAAGTAAATGATCTGAATAATCAGGTACAAAAACTCAAAAACGAAATCAATAAATTAAATAATCATAACAAAGAAGAAAGAGGAGAAATTAGACTAAAATTAGACGCTCCTATTACTTCTAAACTTAATCTAAAAATACAATATAATGTTACCAATGCTGGATGGTTTCCTATTTATGATATTAAATCAAAAAATATAAAAAGCCCTCTTACCATTACCTACAAAGCAAATTTATATCAACAAACAGGAACCGATTGGCAAAATGTAGCTATCACTTTATCTACTGGAGACCCTAATATCAATAACCTAAAGCCAGATTTAAATCCTAAGTATCTAAACTTTACACATCATAGATATAAAAATAATTATCGAACACAAAATCAAGGGTATAAATACAATCCGATGATAAAAAGAGTTACTGGTGTTATTACAGACTCACAAGGGCAACCTCTTCCTGGTGCTACTATTATTGAAAAAGGAACCAGTAACGGGACTCAGACAGACTTTGATGGTAAGTATAGTATAGTGATTCAAAAAGGTAAAGAACTTTCTTTTTCTTACATAGGATTTACTAACACAACGGCTCCTATACACTCATCAATGATCAATATTCAATTAGAAGAAGACGAAACACAATTAGACGAAGTAGTGATTACAGCACGTGGATCTTCTTTAAATGGACGTATTAATGATTTGTTTGCAAAAAAAGAGGCAAAAAAAGAGTATAATCAAGTTGTAGAGACTAAAGAGCAAGGGATTATAAATACTCAATTTAAAATTAAGAAAAAATATACCATCAATTCCAATTCCGACATTACTGTAATTCAAATTGACAACTTTGATATGAAAGCTGATTACCAGTATTATGTAACTCCAGAAGTTAATGAAAATGTATTCCTTACAGCAAAACTAGGAAGTTGGGAGCAATTTAATTTATTAGCAGGAGAAGCTAACATCTATTTTGAAGGCAGTTTTGCGGGAAAAACAAATATTGATCCACTAGCTACTACAGATAGTATTACTGTCTCACTGGGTATTGATCCAAATATTATAGTTAAAAGAGAACAGCTCACTAATTTCAAAAACACTTCTTTTACAGGTAGTAATAGAATTATAAATAGCGGGTATAAAATTGAAATTAAAAATAATAAACAGCATAAAATTCGTATTGCTATAGAGGATCGTATTCCTATCTCTCAAAACAAAGAAATCAAGTTAGATAATATAGATACAGGAAACTCCTTGTATAATAACAAGACAGGAATGATGATCTGGAAACTGGATATTGCACCAAACCAAAAAGAAGAAAAGAAATTTTCTTATCAGGTAAAATATCCAAAAAACCGTTACATCAATCTCTAACGTTGAAATGTGAACCGAAAACCATCTTTAAATTGCTCATCAATGCTAAATTCATTAGCTGTAATCTCAAAATTACCCAGATTTCTATCATTGATGAGTAATTCTTGGTTTCCTTGAACCTCTATAATAGAATAAGAATATATTCCTGTAGGTAAAAGGTCTCCTGTAGAAGAACTTGTCATATCATTATTGGTGATTTCTACCTTTTTATTAGATTCATCAAAGACCCATACAATAACTCCTTTTTCAAAATCCTCATTTACACCAATAAATCCTCCTGTAACATTAGATAAATTCCATGTTCCTTGTAATCCTGATGAATCGGGATTAGGATCAACAACAGTATCATCATCATCACTACAACCCATTACTACTAGTAAGAATATCAAACCAACTAAATATTTCATCTTATATATATTTATAATTCTCTATACTCTATAGATGAAGTACATATAGCATTCGTTGCGTGTATTAAATGTTAAATATTAAAAATAGATCTATACTTTCACACTAGTTTAAAAGATTTAATGCAATATCCTCTATCTCATCAAGAAGTGCTTTAAGGTCTTCTTTTTGAGTCAACGGATTCATAATTGTAGTTCGTAAATAGCGATCCTCTTCTATCGTCGTCTGAACAATATAAAATTTACCAGATGCCACTAGTTGCTTTCTAATAGCATTATTAAGAGGGTTTATATTCTTAGAGTCTGTTTTTATATATCTAAAATTAATAATATTAGCTTCAGGTGCATGTGCTAACTCAAAAGAAGGTCGTTCTTTGATCATTTCAGCAAAAACAGAGGCTTGATCATAAAGGCTGTCAATATTTTTTCCAAATACTTCTTCTCCGTAGGCTTTTAGAATGGTATATATCTTTATAGACATCATAAGTTTAGTGCATTCAAACGTTCGTTTTCCAGAGTTATACCATTCTCTGGTATGCTGTGAATCCCATAGATATTGCGCTTTTTGCGCAAAAGTTTGATACGCGTTTTCTTCTTTCTTAAAAATCAATGCTGTATTCAATGCTGGTGTCATCAGCATTTTATGAAAATCTATAACTACAGAATCTGCCTTTTCTATTCCTTTTGCCAGGTGCTGGTATTTTTTAGAAAATACTACGCCACCACCATGAGCTCCATCTATATGAAACCATATGTTATGTTGGTTTGCAAAATCAGCAAGTGTTTCTAAGTCATCATATGATCCTGTTGCTGTAGAACATGCACAACCCACAAGTGCTATAACACAAAACCCTTCTGATATTGCTTTATCATAATAATGATCTAGAAGTCTTGTATTCATCTTATAATTACTATCTACAGGGATTTTGATAATACCATCACTCCCCAACCCTATAATTCTAGCTGCTCTATCAATACAATAATGTGCTTCTTCAGAAACCAATACTGCTAATTTTTCTTTATGTCCATTTTGCCACACACTAGAAGGTGCAATCGCCCTACGAGCTGCTAATAGCGCTGTAAGATTTGCCAATGTACCTCCAGATGTAAGAAAACCAGAACTTGGCATATCGAATCCAATTTTTCTTGCCAAAAGATCAGTTACAATCTTCTCTATCGCATTAGAAGCCATTCCCATTTCATACACTCCTGTACCATTACTTAACATATCCGACATCATTCCTGCCAATGAAGAGATTAATGCAGGCACGGCAACCTGATGACCAATATATCTAGGGTGATGTACCTGAATAGAATGATCTAATATATTTTTGAAGACATCTAATATACCCGAATCAGAAGAAAAATCATCTTGCCAATACGTCAATTCTTCTTCTGGATCTTTGTAAGCCAGTACAAGATGTTCTTTATCATTTTGTACTTTCTCTAAATGATCTGCTAATAAATCTATAACCTGATGCCCTATCTTCCTAAAATCTGTAGGGTCATACGCTTTTTCTAATACATCTATTTTGGGTATGGTATTTTCTTGCATCCTAATCTAATAATTAAATGAGTATTCATTGATATAATCTATCAAATCAATAGTTATATAGATATCAAAATTAGCTATCTCTATTTATAATAAAAAATACTTAATTTTGATTAATTAATGCTAAAAAATGATTAATGAACATTCAACAGCTTAAAAGTGCAATCGTATTATCAGAGAAGTTAAACTTTAGTAGAGCTGCAGAAGAGCTTAATATTGTACAACCTGCTCTAAGTAGGCAAATAAGGCAATTAGAAGAGAAAATTGGAGCAATACTTTTCAAAAGAGATAAGCGCAATGTCGAACTTACCTCAGCAGGTGTTTATTTTATTAAGGAAACAAAAAAGTTAATCACACAACTGGAAAAAATAAAAAAACAAACTGCAAATATTTATAATGGGCAAGCGGGTGAAATCACTATCGGATTTACCCATTCTATAATGCAAACAATCCTCCCTAAAATATTAAAAACTATTAATCATCAAATTCCAGGCATAAAAACAATTCTGAAAGAGATGAACAATAGAGATCAATACCTAGCATTGCAACAAGATGAGCTAGATATTGGTTTTGCAACAAACCCTATGGTTCCGTTGAATTTAAAGAGTAAAGTTTTATATATTGATAATTTTGTCATATTACTACCACAAGATCATAGTATTACAAAAGATAATTATAGAGACGTTTCTGTATTTGCCAACGAAGAGTTTATATTTCCATCAATGGCGGATGGTCCTAATTATGTACGCATTCTAGAAACCATATGCATTGATGCTGGCTTTATACCAAAGGTTATTCATGAAACAGATTCTGCAAGTACAAGCTTCAGGCTTGTAGAAGCAGGATTAGGTATTTCTTTTGAGCCTGCTTCCTCTTTACGAGGTCATAAATTCCCTATAAAAACTATAGAATTAAACAATATCAAACAAAAAGCAGAGCTTACTATGCTATGGAACCCTAAAAGAGAATCAGAAAATTCCAGATTATTTGAATTACTTAAAAATTGGAAATCAGATTGATCTTATAAAAAAACTACCCTTTATAGTCATCATCCCAATCTTTTACATTAGGTTTTCCTAATTTACCAACTGATTTTGCTACAATCATAGATACAGTAGCATCTCCTGTAACATTTACAGTTGTACGTAACATATCTAATGGTCTATCTATTGCAAAAATTAATGCCAACCCAATAGGTAATTTATCTGATGGAAAACCAATTGCCTCTAGCACAATAACCAACATCACCATTCCTGCACCAGGAACCGCTGCTGATCCTATAGATGCTAATAAAGCGGTTAATACTATAGTTATTTGGTTGCTAAAAGTTAATCCTTCTGGCCAAAGAACCTGCATAATAAATACAGAAGCTACTGCTTGATACAAGCTAGTTCCGTCCATATTGATAGTTGCTCCAACTGGTAGCACAAAACTAGACACTTCTTTATCAACGCCTATATGCTCCTCTACTCGCTCCATCGTAACGGGTAGTGTCGCTGCACTAGAACTGGTAGAAAATGCTAATAATTGAGCGGGACTAATTTGTTTTAAAAACCAAAATGGAGATTTCTTTGTAATTACAGCAACAAGAACGCAATAAAACACAATCATCAACAACAATCCAAATATTACTACTCCTCCATACTTTAATAATGCTAATAAAATATCGGGATCATCAGAAGTTACCACAACATTAGCTAATAATGCAAAAACAGCAAAGGGTGCGGTAAGCATAATTAAATCGACCATCTTTAATACTACATCATTAAGGCTATCAAAGAATTTCTTAAGAGGCTCTGACTGTGAAGGTTTCACAAGTAACATACTAATTCCTAAAAATATAGCAAAAAATATTACTTGTAACATCATTTTATTATCACTCATTGCTTTAAAAGCATTTTGAGGTATCATATCTACAATAAACTGTAGTGGTCCACTTTCTTTTTGTCTGCTTGCTTCAGCAATACGCTCTGATATTTTTGCATTACCAGCATATTCTTTAGTTAGTTTCTCTATTGTTTCAGGAGTGATACCTTCTCCTGGTTTAAAAGCATTAACCAATAACAAGCCTATAGTTATTGCGATTACAGTTGTCAAAATATAAATGATAATGGTTCTTCCTCCTATCTTCTTAAACTTTGAAATATCTTTTAAATCAGAAATTCCTTTGATCAAAGAAGCCAAAATAAGGGGTACGGCAATCAGTTTTAATAGATTTACGAAGATGGTACCAAAAGGAGCAATCCAATCTCCTGTAATTCCTTTGCCCCATGAAAATGTTGTCATAATAAATCCAAATACTATACCTAGTATCATTCCGATCATTATTTGCCAATGGAGTGCTAATTTTTTCATAAGGAATTGTTTATATTTTTAACAAAACAGCGTCGAAGATATAAATTAAAAATAAAAAAACGGCAACCTTATTAAGATTACCGCAATTATTAACTTTTATCTTTGTGAATTATTTTTTAATCGTTCTATTCATCAACCAATAATCTACCAATACTAAAGCTGCCATAGCTTCTACTATGGGTACAGCCCTAGGCACAACACAAGGGTCATGTCTTCCTTTTCCCTGCATAGTTACTATATTCCCATCTTTATCAATAGTTTCTTGATCTTGCATAATCGTAGCAACAGGTTTAAACGCTACATTAAAATAGATATCCATACCATTAGAGATGCCCCCTTGTATCCCGCCAGAAAGATTGGTTTTTGTAGTACCATCGGTATTAAATAAATCATTATGTTGACTACCTTTTAATACAGCACCCTCAAAACCACTTCCGTATTCAAATCCTTTTACAGCATTAATTGATAACATCGCTTTACCTAATTCTGCGTGTAACTTATCAAAAGCAGGTTCACCCAAACCTACGGGTGCCCCAGAAATCACACAACTTACGATTCCGCCAACAGTATCTCCTTCTTTTCTTATCTGTTTGATGTATGCTTCCATTTTATCAGCAACCTCTTTATCTGGACAGCGTACTATATTACTTTCTGTTAATGACAGATCAAGTTCACTATATTTTTTATCTAATTTGATAGCACCTACACCACTTACATAAGCATTGAATTTTATATCTGATAATACTTGTTTTGCAATGGCTCCTGCAACTACTCTACTTGCAGTTTCTCTAGCAGAAGAACGACCTCCTCCTCTATAATCCCTAACACCATACTTTTGATCATATGTATAATCTGCATGTGAAGGTCTGTATGAATCTTTGATATGTGAGTAATCTTTAGATTTCTGGTTTGCATTTTTTATTGCAAAACCAATTGGAGTGCCTGTAGTTACTCCTTCAAAAATGCCTGAGTAAAACTCTACTGTATCTGGTTCTTTACGTTGTGTTACAATAGCTGATTGCCCAGGTTTACGACGGTTTAGTTCTTCCTGAATTGCGTCAAAATCTAATTTTACGCCCGAAGGGCATCCATCAATAATCCCTCCAATTGCAACACCATGTGATTCTCCAAAAGTAGTTACCTTAAATAGGTTACCAAATGTATTTCCTGCCATACATACAATTTTTAACAAATGTAATTTTTAATCTTCAAAAACAAAGTAGTAATATGATATAAAAAATGATATTTTAACCCAAATTATACATTAAAACTTTATTAATAAGCTATAAAATGTGATAAACATAACAAAATGATATAGTTTGAAGGAATCTCTAGATACCAAAAATCATTTATAGTTAATTAATATGCTATATCAAATTAGTAAAGACTACATAACAATATACTTACATCTTCTTAATACACGATTCATAATAGGTATGTTACTTTGTATAACCATTGTACTTTGTATGAAAAAACGTACTGTAGAGCTTGTTGTAATTTCAGATATCCATTTAGGCACTTATGGATGTCACGCCAAAGAGCTTCTTAATTACTTGAATAGTATAAAACCACAAACCCTTATTCTTAATGGAGACATTATAGATATATGGCAATTTAGGAAACGATATTTTCCAAAATCGCATCTCAAAATCATCAAGAAGATTATTTCTTTTGCTTCAAAAGGAACCGAAGTTATATATATTACTGGTAATCACGATGAGATGTTACGTAAATTCAGTGATACTCAAATAGGTGATTTTAAACTAGTAGACAAATTAGTACTAGAACTGGATGGCAAAAAGGCTTGGTTTTTTCATGGTGATGTTTTTGATACTTCTATTCAAAACGCAAAATGGTTAGCAAAACTTGGAGGATGGGGATATGATATGCTTATTCTTCTTAATCAGGGTATTAATTGGTGTTTGACACATATAGGAAAGGAAAAATTTTCTCTTTCTAAAAAAATAAAAAATAGTGTAAAAAAAGCAGTTAAATACATTAATGATTTTGAAGATGTAGCTGCAGAATTAGCGGTTAAAAACAACTATCAATATGTAATCTGTGGTCATATCCACCAACCACAAATACGAAGATATAAAGATAAAAATGGTTCTTGTTTATACCTTAATTCAGGCGATTGGATCGAGAATCTAACTTCATTAGAATATAATTCTGGTGATTGGAAGCTTATTTATTATGAAAAAGAAGCTTTGGAAGCTTATCAAGATGCTATTGAAGAACCTGAGAGCATCAAAACAAATCTTGAGGCAATACATGCTTCTTTTTTGGTAGATCAAATAACTAATACCGCTATCAAGAAGCTTTAGTTTTTGTAGATAATCCATTTTTTAAAATACTCACAGGATGTAATGCTTGCCTGCTTGTACCATCATGTATTTGATGTCTACAACTTGTTCCTACAGCTGCAATGATTGTTTCTTCCGGTGTTTTTCTTACTGCTGGAAACAATGTTTGCTCCCCTATTTGCATACTAATATTATAATGTTCCTTTTCATATCCAAATGACCCAGCCATACCACAGCATCCAGATGGGATAATGGTTATTTTAAAGTTTTTGGGTAAATTCAAAATAGAAAAAGTATCTCTTATATTAGACAATGCTTTTTGATGGCAATGCCCATGTAATTTAATGCTTTTGGGCTCTGTAGTAAACTGATCAGAAGTTATATTTCCTTTTTCAATTTCAGCATATAAAAACTCATCAATCAACATCGTATGTGTTGCTATAGATTTTGATGCTTTAGAGTCATTAGCCAACCTCAAATATTCATCTCTAAAAGTGAGAATAGCAGAAGGCTCTAACCCAACAAGAGGAGTCTTTTCAGTTATAATCTCCTTAAAGACATCAATATTATAATTAGCCATCTTTTTGGCTTGCTGTAACATTCCTTTTGAAATAAAAGTTCGTCCGCTTTCTTTATGGTTTGCTATTTTCACCTCATAATTTAATCCTACAAGTAACTCAATAGCATCAATACCTATTTCTGCATCTAGATGATTTGTAAATTCATCGATAAAAAAGTAGATCGTTTTTATTGGGTTTTCTGGTTGTAGTCTATCTATATTTTGATTGTACCATTTACGTAATGATTGCTTACTCAATAACGGTAAATCTCGTTTTGGAGCAATCCCCATTGTTGATTTTAAAATACTGGAAGTAAATCTATTCTTGAAGAAAAAATTCATAAGCCCTGGCACAATCCTTCCTAAATCATTTAACTTATTAGAATTTGCAAACAATTTTGTGCGTAATGACGTACCATTTTCTTTTTGATACTGATATTCAAATTCTGCTTTTAATGTAGCAACATCTACATTTGATGGGCACTCCCCAGAACATCCTTTACAACTTAAACAAAGGTCAAAAACCTCTTTTAATTCTTTTGCATCAAATTTGTTTCTTTTATCATTATTAGTCAAAAATTCACGCAATGCATTGGCTCTACCTCTAGTGGTATCTTTTTCATTCTTTGTAGCTCTATAGCTAGGGCACATGGTTCCTCCTGAGGCTACAGATTTTCTACAATCACCACTACCGTTACATTTTTCTGCCGCTCTTAAGATTCCAAGTGAATCTGTAAAATCAAAAAGCGTCTCGATCTCGGGCTCTTTTCTATCTATTTCATAACGCAACTTTTGATCCATAGGGTAAGCATTTACAATCTTACCTGGGTTAAATATTACATTGGGATCAAAAATATGTTTAATCCCTTCTATTATTTTATAATTTTCTTCACCTATCATATATGCTATGTATGGTGCTCTTACAATACCATCACCATGTTCCCCACTCATAGACCCTTTATATTTTTTTACTAGAGAAGCAACGCCATCTGTAATTTTTTTAAAGAGGACAACATCTTCTTGTTTTTTTAGATCAAGAATAGGTCTAAGGTGAATCTCTCCTGCACCTGCATGTGCATAATAAACCGCTTGCTGATCATAGGACTCCATAAGGTCTGTAAATTCTGATATGTATGCTGCCAAATCTGGTATTGCAACCGCTGTATCCTCTATACAGGCAACTGCTTTTTTATCACCTACAATATTTCCTAATAAGCCAAGACCAGCTTTTCTAAGCTCTAATGCCTGATCGATTTCTGATCCTTTCAATACTGGATTAGCATAACTTGAGGTTGCACTATCCAATGTTTTTAATAATACTTCCTGCTGCTTATTTAAGTTCTCCTGATTCTCTGCTCTAAGTTCAAGCATTAGAATCGCCTCTGGATCATCAACAATAAAGAATCTATTTTTTAATTGTTCTGTATTATTTTTTGTGCAATCTAAAATTGTTTTATCCATCATTTCACATGTAAACAATGCATGTTGCATAATAGGTGCTACCGCTTTCATACAATCATCAATAGTTGTAAAATGGGCAGCAATCATTAATGCTTCTTTTGGTGGCAAGTTGTCTAACTGTAAAGTTATTTCTGTAGTAAATGCTAATGTACCTTCACTACCAGAGAGTAATTTACACATATCAAAATGCTTAGTACTATCAGAAAACACATCAGAGTCAATTAATTCATCAATTGCATACCCAGTGTTACGACGATGAATCTCTGGTTTAGGAAAATTAGTAATAATCTGCTCCTGAACTTTTTTTGAAGAAAGTTCTTCAAAAATATGTTGATATATTTTCCCTTCAAAAGTTTCTAATGTCCTTTTCTTATGAAATTCATTTATTGATATTTCTGAAAAAGAAACCTCACTTCCATCAGATAAAACAGTTTGCATTGCTACCACTTTATCTCTGGTAACCCCATATTGTATTGATGTAGTACCACTACTATTGTTTCCTACCATTCCCCCAATCATACATCGATTAGAGGTAGATGTATTTGGCCCAAAAAACAATCCATATGGTTTCAAAAATCGATTAAGATCATCCCGTATCACACCTGGTTGAACTGTAACTATTTTTTGTTCTTGGTCTACATGCACTATTTTGGTAAAATATTTGGAGACATCTACTACAATTCCTTCCCCCACACATTGTCCTGCTAGTGAAGTTCCAGCTGTTCTAGGAATCAAACCTATGTGATGTTGCGTTGCAAATGCAATGATTTTTTTTAAATCATTAATAGATTTTGGAAATGCAACAGCAATAGGAACTCTACGATACACAGAGGCATCTGTGGCATATAAAGATATGGTAAGTGTATCAAATAAAAGTTCCCCTTCTAATTGATCTTGTAAAGATGTCAATATATTTTTATTGATCATATGTATTTTTCTTTCCTAAAGAATTAAGAGATACTGGTCTTCTAAAATTGGTATCAAAACAAATAAAACTATCTGTACCTGCCACTCCATCAATCTGATGTACCTGCTCGTACAGAATTTTTCTTAAATGATGATTGTCATGAGCAAAAATAAGAATGAAAATGGCATAATACCCAGAAACATAATTACATTCTAATATTTCAGGAATTTTTTTTAAACCTACTACTACCTCTTCTGCATACCTAGCTTCTCTCAGGCGAATTCCAACAAAAGACTTTGTCTTAAAACCAATTTGTTGTTCATCTACTACAAATTCAGCTTTTTTGATGACTCCATTCTGTTTTAATTTTTTAATTCTTTGATGCACCAAAGAATTCGAGATTTTTAAATTCTCTGCTATTTGAGAAAAAGGTTTTCTAGCATCTTCTCGGATCTGTAATAAGATTTGTTGGTCTATATAATCAAAATGATTCATACTTATAAAAAAATTAAAATGTCAAAGTCAATATGGTAATAAAAATCAAGCATCTTTTAAAAATGACACAAAACATAGAACATTAAAGTTAAAAATGATTACAATAAGCTTTTATAATAGTCAAAAATAATACTTTTGGTAAAAATAAAAACACAAAAGATATGAATTTGACTCATTTTTTTGAAGAACTTTGGAAACAATACACATTAAAAACTCCTGCCGCACAAAAAATAAAAGATCTTTTTGAAGCAGAAGGAAATACGGTTTTTAATGACCATATTGCAATTCGTACTTTTAATGATCCTAGAGTACATATAGATGTCTTGGCAACTCCTTTTATTACTATGGGATATGAACCAAAAGGAGAATATTACTTTGAAAAGAAGAAGTTATATGCCAAACATTTTGAGCATAAAAGTAACCCTGATGCACCCAAAATTTTTATAAGTGAATTGATTCTAGAAGAGTTCTCTGTAGAGCTACAAAATCTTGTACGTACAATTTTAGATCAAGTAGATGATCATACGCTACAACAAAAAAACCTTATTCTGAAAGGTAGAGTTTGGCAAATACCATCTCTCGAAAACTATAATACCTTACTTGCTGAATCAGAATATGCTGCGTGGATGTATGTAAACGGTTTTTGTTCTAATCACTTTACTGTAGATGTAAATAAATTAAAAACATTCGATAATCTGTCTCAAGTAAACGAATTTCTAAAAGAAAACGGATTCAACATGAACACTTCAGGAGGAGAAATAAAAGGTTCCTCATCTCTACTTTTGGAACAATCAAGTATATTGGCAGATATTGTTACTGTTGAATTTAAAGAAACTGTTAAAAAAATAACTTCTTGTTACTATGAGTTTTCATATCGTTATCAAAATAGTGAAGGAGTCATTTTTAATGGTTTTATTGCTGATTCTGCAGATAAAATTTTTGAAAGTACGGATATGCAGTTACAAGAAAAACAATAGAATTATTAACAAAAATTTAAGATTTCTCCTTTCAGAATAATTGATTTATGACGTTATAGGTCGAGAATAGAATATTACTATTTTACGATTATGATCAAGTATTTATTTTTTTTATTCATTTTTCTATCTATAAGTACTCATACAGTACTATCGCAAGAAATCTCAGAGCATTCTATTGGACTACGCCTTAGTAACGGTGATGGTTTCTGGGCAGAGGCTTCTTATCAAAATGCCCTAAGTACAAACACACGTGTAGAATTAGGGCTTGCGCTACAAGGAAAAAGTACTTATAAAGCGATAAAATTAACAGGAATACACCAATGGCTTTTTACAATAGACAATGGCCTAAACTGGTATACTGGACCTGGTATTGGTGGAGGAGCTCTGGATTATGATACACGTATTGATGGCAGAGATGATAAAAAAACATTTGGTTTTATTACGGGAAATATTGGTATAGAATACAATTTTGATTTCCCTTTATTAATTTCATTCGATTTCAGACCAGAAATATATTTTGACAGTTATTCTAATAACGATATTAGTTTTAATTTTGGACTCAGTGCCAGATATCAATTTAACTAAGCTATTTACTCCTAATCAGAAAAACTTCAGAAACATAAATTATTTTCATATCATTCATAATAATCAATTAAAACTTAAAAAATCTTTAAGATCATGAAGAAACTTTTTTTTATACTATTAATCGTTATTTCGGCTTCTCAGCTCTATTCACAAAATAGACCAAAAAATGCAATAGGAATCAGGTTATCTGAGGGGTTTATTGGTGATGAAGGGTTTGGACCCGAAATTACTTATCAACGACAAATTATAAGTGAACACAATCGATTTGATGCTAATTTAAGTTACAAATCGAATTCTTTTATCTCTACATATCGTAGTGGTGTATTTTTTCATTGGACATATAATATTTGGGATAACCTAAATTGGTTTGCTGGACCTGGCGTTGGTTTTGGAGTTGTTGATTTTAAGACTCGTTATTTTGGAATAACCGTTGCAGAAGTAGATAGAGATAGTGAAATTTTTCCTTTTATAGGAGGTGATTTTGGTGTTGATTACCAATTTGATTTCCCTTTACAAGTAGCATTCAGTATTCGCCCTACCTTTGATTTTCATAATATAGATCGTTATAACGGCTATGGTGATGTAGATAATGTAGGTGCCAGCGTTGGAATATCTGCACGATACACTTTTTAAGATATTTAATTTATATAAAAGCCCTGTTTAGTTTAAAAACTAAACAGGGCTTTATTTTTTATTTTCTCCTAGTTACACCAATTCTTTGCTTCATAAAACAGGAATAATACATATTCAAGCTGTATATCCTATCTCTGCACTTATAAGTTTTATTGCAAGACACTTACAGTATTATTTTTTGTTTTTACATAAAATTCTTCTTTTAATCGAATAAATCATATGTTTTATCGATCAAATATACAAATCAAAGATTTAACGTCTAACCACGTATTTATATCTATTTGTAATTCAATGAATAAAATGCTAAATTTACCCGTACTCACCTACTCAACAAAACAAAAAAATAAAAACATTAAAAACTAACCCTATATGGCTTTACAAACTAGCACTACAATCTACATAGCCGACAAACGACTAGACTCTTACCAAAATTTAAGGCTTATTCAAGAAATAGATGCTCATCATGACCTCGAATTGGTGTGTCGTACTGATGCAGTCGAAAAACTCTCTGAAGAACTCATAGGTGATAGTAAAGATTATCTTGGTAGCATCATTACCATACAAATTAGTGCTAATTTAGGTTTACCCAATTATAGAGAGTTAGAGTTTAAAGGAATAATCACAGAGATAAAAGCCACTAGAGGTTTTGAGGAAGTACAAGGAGACTTAGTAACCCTTATTGCAAAAAGTACCAGTATACTCGCAGATAATATAAATCACTATACTTCATATACTAATCTAGGATTATCAGATATTTTACAACAAACCTTTCAAGGTTATGATACTGGTAAGCTTGGAACTGAATTTGAACCTACATCTAGTGATTCAATTCATTATTCAGTGCAACACAACGAAAGTGATTTTGCCTACGCTAGTAGATTAGCTGCTTATCATAACGAATGGTTTTATTATAATGGCAAAAAATTAGTATTTGGCACCCCTTCTACAGATGAAACCGAACTTATTTATGGTGTAGATGTCAAAAAATTCGGAATTCATTTACAAACCATACCAAATAATGCTACTTATTTCACCAATGACTATCTTATTAATAGTACACATCAAAAAAGTAGTACAGAAGTAGCTATTCCTCAAGAAGGATATCATGGCTTTATAGATAATAAATCTAAAGAAACATATACTAAACAACGACAAATACATCATTCTTTATATAATGATAATACAACCAAGTCAAAACTAGATACGCAAATTGAGCAATACACAAAAGCTCGTGCCATACAACAAATAATTTCTAAAGGTAGTAGTGACAATCCTGGGGTGAATCTTGGTGAAGTTATTAAAATCAACGGGTACGGTAGTTACCGTGTAATCAAAATAATTCATACCAATACAGAAAATGGCGTTTATAAAAACGAATTTGAAGCGGTAGATGCCAATTTTGATGCCTACCCAAAAATGGATATAACTAGATTCCCTAAGAGTGAAGTACAAATAGCCACCGTAGTAGATAATTCTGACCCAGAAGGGTTAGGAAGAATTAAGGTACAATTTGCTTGGCAAAAACCATTAGGAGAATCTACACCATGGTTACGAATGATGACACCACATGCTGGTAAGGATAAAGGGTTTCATTTTTTACCCGAGAAAAATGAAGAAGTTGTTATCAATTTTGAATCAGGTAATGCAGAACGTCCTTTTATAGCAGGAACATTATATAATGGGGCTGCCAAACCTGATAGCTGGCAAACAAATGCAAACGATATCAAAGCGATACGTTCGCGATCAGGACACACTATAGAATTAAATGACACCAAAAACGGTGAAAGTATCACAATCACAGATAAAAAAGGAAATAACCTTGTCATAGATACTGCTGGAGAAACTATTACAATTAATGCATTAAAAAATATAAACATTACTGCTGGTGAAAACATACAGATTAATGCAGGAAAAAACATTGATATAAGCGCTGGAGGAAACATAAGTAAAAGTGCAGGAGAAGATGTATCTATTGTTGCTAATAAAGATATGACACTAAATGCCTCTGGGAATATGACAGAAATATCTGATAATCGCAACGATATTATTGATGAAGATTACAGTAGGCAATCAGGCACTTCTGATGAATATGCTAATGAAATTTCTTTATTTAGTGCAGAAGAAAACCTCACCATGCAAAGCTCTAAAACAGTGAACATTAATAGTGCAGAAAAAAGTAAATTGTTTTAGATATGGCGATTACACGACAAGCGAAAAATTATAAAATAGAAGTTAAAGATCAATACAAATGTATTGTTGGTAAAAAGATTTATAAAAACGCCAATAAAATAATTATAGATGCTCTTAATGGGGATATGAATTTAAGTAGCAATAAAAAAGTAATCAACAATGGCGGAGCCTAAAATTAAATTCGGACATCCCGAAAATAATTCTAGAGAAAGTATACCTTCTGATTGTACTACATCCCAAAGAGTTAGACTACAAAATGAAGTAAACAAAAACTGTAAAGGTCAAATTTCAAGATGTCTAATTAGTGATCAATGCATGGTTCTCAGTGATAAAATGAAAAGAATCAACAAATGCATCCAATCAAGAACAACTATAAATGAAACATGTTTTAAAGGTGGTGATATTGGTCATATTCAAGCAGTAATACAAGCTATAAACTCTTTAATTAGGTGTCAAACTATTTTTGCAACAAATTGTAGCAAGCCAGTAAATGCCCCAGAACCAATTGACTTACCAGAACAAATGGTTCCGATTTCTAATGAAGATTTTATGGAGAAAATGACGGAAATTACTGGATTAACTGGTACTGCGTTGATTATATATTTAATAATTTCTGAAGGAACTAGGTTATTTCCTCCCAGAAACCTTATTCCAATCCCGTAATTTATTAATATGAAAAAAATAGATTTAATTATAAAAATTGAAGAAGCATTTAATCAGCAAAAATACCCTGGTGATGAAAAATTAGTATACGATAATAGTGGAAAACATCTGGAATGTATAGAGGTTAAAGAGCTTTTCAAAAATAAAAAATGGCAAGAGTTACCTAATAATTTTTTATTTGAAGCATCAACATCTTTAAATTTTTTTTCAAAAGAAGCTTTCAAATATTACTTACCGTCATTTATGATTTTTTCTCTAAAAGAATATGTAGAAGCAGATGGCATACCAGATATTTTAGTAAACCTACTAACACTTCCTTCTGAAACAGACATAGTTTTGCTTGCAAATGCAATAAAAAAGCATAAAATTGATATGGCTATGAATAATTTGGACTTCAATAAAATTTTACAAAACAATTTAAAAAACACAGATCAATTGATTCATCAATTTTTTGAAAAGGTAAATTTATTTACTAAAGAACAAAATGAAGCAATATTACAGTTTTTACAATTTATTGATAAAAACCATTCTGATGATTTTTTTAATAATGAACCACAAACTGCTATTAATAGATATTGGTTTATTTACAATTAAATAATTAGAGATAAACATCTTTCTAGTCAATTAATTTAAGTATATAATAATTATGAATAAACCAACCTATAACACTCTATATTACATACAACTACAGTAATAAATGATTGCATATCTAAAAGATTAGTAAAACTATTTTGAAGACAATTTACAGAACATATAAAATAAAAAATAGAGATACATTGGCGTCAATTGCTAAAGATAATGATGTTGATGTAAATGAATTGATACAATATCACAATAAACGCTCTGAAATATATGAACACATACAAGATAGATTACCTAGTTTTTTACAAGAAATAGTTTTACCCCCAAAAGGATATAGTCTTATTAATGGTAAAGAAGTATGGTTAAATAAAGAAGTCCCAGAACCAGACACTTTAAAAAAGTCTTTCTATGGTGGTCTACGTTTAGAGTTCCCAGAAAATGATTTGAATTATGGTGTCTTAAAAACCATTAAATCAGGAAAAAAAGAAAATACCATAAAATATAAATTAAGCCTTCGTTTTTATCCAGAAAATGAAGCACTTGACCACAATTTTATATCCATAGACCTTGTTTCTAAAATTTTCATCAATGACGAAGAACCAAATTTAATTGCAGATGAATTAGCAGTAGCTTGTACAGAGGTACTATATCCATTAGTCGTAAAAACAGATAACAATCTCAACCTATTAGATATTGTAAATCATCAAGATATTGTAAAGAGATGGAAAAAACAAAAAAGAAAAAAACTAAGTTATTATCAAGGTTCAGTTGCCGAAAAATACTTTCATCTCTTTGAGCAAACTTTATTTACTAAAGATCTGTTCTTTGAACACTTACAAAATGATTGGTTTTTTAAAGCATATTTCAATAAAATTTATACTGGGTATAATGATAAATTAGAAGTAGACAATAAAATAGAATTTCCAATTTTACCAAACACAAAAAATATACAATACACAGTTAGCAAAAAGGGAAGTATATTTATTAAAGATAACCGTATTAAAATAGAAATCGATGGTAAATGCACAGACCCAAGAAATAAAATAGAGTTAGAAAAAAAAGCCTACTTCCCTACTTCTATAGATAGAAATCATACTCCTGTAAAAGGAAAATACAGAGCTCTTTATTTTTTAAACTCAAAAGATCATAGAATACAATCTATATATTTATCTTGTGATTTAGATATGTCTAAAACAAAATCAGGAACCATTACTATCTCAGAGCTAGACAATGATTCTCAAATACAACACAAACGCCATCCTAAATCTATAAAGTTTCAAGAAGAAAATAACACCGATAAAAAGAAAAAAACATTTTGGAAATCATTGTTTTCATAAAAACCAAATAATTATGAGTGAAAAACACGTTGTAGTACAAGGAGCCACCTGTGAATGTCAGCATGGATTCATGCCAGATATGTTAAAAGTTAGTTCTCATCAATATGAATATGCTAATGATAAAGACGGAAGTCAAAAACTAATTGCAACAACCTTAGAAATAGGACAACCTTTTCAAGCAAACACGTTTGGTCAATGTAAGTTACAACCTATGGGTAGTAGCTACAAACCATGCCAACCCATGATTACTGAATGGACAGGTTTTTATGAAGATACACTCTTAAAAAATGGAGGAAATATCATTGTAGAAGATAGCAAAGCTACTTGTGCTATTTTTGGGGCTCCCTGTGTAAAAATTACTAACCATGGGCAAATTGCAGAACCCAGTCAGCAAAACATGGAAAATGCAGACGAAGACACTCAAGCACAATTAAATCCAATGGTTAATACAAATGATTTAAAAACCAAAGAATATAAAGGAGAAGGCATTATTGTTTCGGCTAAATAACAAATTATGGCAAGAGGAGTTAAAAAAATTAAAATGATTAGTACAGCCCACTATGCTTATAGTGGAGGAACAGCAACCGTAAAACCAGATCAAGAATTAACATTTGTTGTAAATGAATGGCTACCAGCCTCTACAGAGGAAGACAAAAAAAATGATGTTTTCTGGTTACTCCAAACAAATGATAGAAAGACCATTTTACATAGAGTCAAAGGAAAAGAGTTTCAAGCTACATTCAATAAAAAACTGTGTGGTTCTTATTCTTATTATTTAGAAGCAAGTCTATCAGGAAATCGGGATTTTAAAAATTCAGCAGGTATTTATATCAATGGGTATACAAAACCAATTATCAAAAAAAGTGAATGGCGATCAGAACCCAAAGGTAGTGATATAAGAAAAGTCCCAATAGCTTATGGTGATGTTGTATATCTATGGCTAGAGACAGAAGGGCTTAGTGGTGATTATATTTCTATAGAAGTGTACAACAACAGATCTTATTTTTTTGATGACACCTTGGTTGTCCAAAAAAAGAGAATCAAAGTCAAAGAAGGAGAAGCATTGTACAAAATTGGTGACACAAATTTATGGATGGCCAAAGTAAAAAACAGAAATGATAATGAAGAATTTTTTATTAAAGTCAAAACTTCTAACGGAAAATATGTAATAGATAATAATGGAGATGCCATTCATGCTCGTTTTTTAAGAGTAAAAGATAAAATGTCTAGCAACCTTGTTAAGCCATCAGAAAATATAACTCCAACCAAAATATTTAAAGCCGAAGTAAACGCAGAAAGATTTGAACCTTGTAAATTTAATAAGTTAACACTAACCATACCAGAAGTTAAAAAAGGGAAACTTGTAAATTCACCTATTCCAGTATTTGATAACGGAAAAGGTTTAAAAGGAGTCAAAAACACTGATGAAAAAATCAATAGAAGTGTCCATTTTCAATTCAACGATTATAGTATTGCTCCAGATGCTCAAAAAATTCTAAATAATATTTTAGGTTTTCTTCTTGAGCATATAGGAACAACAATTAATATGAGTGGATATGCTTGTGTTATCGGTAAAGAAGGCTATAATCAAAAATTATCTCAAAAAAGAGGAGATGCAGTTAAAGATTTTTTTGTACAAGGTGGATTAGATGGAGCTCGGATTAATAGTACAGGAAAAGGAGAATATAACATCAAAAGTGCCGATGATTATAAAAAACGAAATGAAGAAGTATATATTGATGCCAGAAGAGTTGATATATCTTTTAAATTCGCCAATCATAGCGCTAATGCCATTGTGATAGAAACTATTGCACCAAGTAGCCCCAAAGATACTATATTAGATATAGAAGGTTTCGAAGTCAAAGATTGTTATAGAAATCAGAACAAACATGCAAATAAAATTATTATAAATTCGCCTGACGCAGAAGTTTATAGTGGTTCTGGAACTTCTGCTGTTTTCCCTATTCAATCTACTCTTACTAAATATCATCCTGCTCCTTTACAATATATTTGGCCAAAATATAATATAGTAGAAGGTATTATGGGCAAAAGAGGCGATTCTGCAGCTGTATATAATATTCATTTACATAGTTGTAGGTATTACTCTAATAAGAAATACCCTGCTGTAAAATTAAAAGTATATCCAGATATAAAATGGACATTAAAATTCTTCCTAAACTTAACTAATGATTTAGGTGTCACATGGAAAGATCAGCCAGCATCAAAACATAAAGAATTACAAAAAAAAGCAGGAAAAATAGGAGCAGAAAACAGATGGAAACAAAAAGACGCTTCCTTTGGGTTTAGCCTAAAAAGTGAATGGGACACCAATAATTCTGGAACATATAATAGAAATGAAGAGCTAAAATTAGAATATGAAGCTAAATTCAAAAAATTATACGACCTCTTCTCCTCTATAGGCTCCATGTCTCAAGGAATTACAAAAAAGACTGGAGGTCAAATTAGAAATATCGGTTTTAAGGGAGTTCCTATGAAATTCGAAATAAAACCACCAAACCTTAATATACAAGGAATTTGGAATTTAGAAAAGGTAAATGAAAAATTAGGCACTAAAGTAGACATCTCTTTTAATGCTGAGCCATTGATTGGTTTAGAAATGACCGTAGATTTATTATGCCTAGCAGTAGGAGCTGTTGCTGGTGCTTTTACCGGAGGAACAGCATCACAGCCTGCTATGAGGCTTTATGGAGAACTAAAAGGTATTATGAATACTGGGGTTGATGTAGGAACAGATGATTTTGGTTTTAAAGCTAGCGCTGATGTTTATATAGACTTAGTAATATCTAGTACTATAAAGACCAGTGTTGGGTTTAATTTTAATACAGCTGGTAGCGTTAAAAAAGAAGATAAAGCTAAACTAGAAGTAACAAATACTTTAAAAATTGAATTAAAAGCAGGAATGTGGGTCAAGGCAGAAGCTAATTTAGTTATTGTAAAAGTTGAAGGCTATTTTGAAATGAGCGCCAAAGGTTCTGCTGCTGTAACTTTTGGTCATGGAGTCAACTATAATGATCAAGGATTATATTACACCCCAAAACTAGGATTTGATGGAATCACTGCAGAATATGTAGTTAAAGGAAAAGTTGGACTTTCTTCTAAAAAGAAAATCTTATGGGGAGGTACACCTAGCACTGATAATGAAGATATTATTTCACAAGGAAAAGCCGTTATTGTAGAACCTTTTGATGTTATCAAAAGTTTAGAAGAAACCTTTAAATTTAAAGCACAAATCCCTCTTATTAAAAACACTTAAAAATGAAAATTAAAATCGAATACTTTACATATTTTATAATGATCATACTTTTTAGTTCATGCCAATCTCAATCCAGAATAGACTTATCTGAATTAACACTATCAGAAGATTTTCTTACATTGGTACCAAAAGCAGAAAGAGCTCTTTTTTATAGTGATAAAATAGATCCTGCGACAGGAACTCCTTCATTCACAACAAATGAGGTTCAAAAGTATAGTTATAAAAATATAAAATTCGAACGACCCGAAATAGGAACGAGTCGAGTTGTTTTTTACACATATAAAGCTCTTGAAAAAGGAGGAGATAATCAGATTTCTGGACTTCATTTCAACATAGAAGGAAAAAATGAAGAACTATTTACTCTATTAAAAAAACAATATGGAGACCCAGAAGAGCTACATCCAGTACCTACAATACCCAAAGAAAGTGTATTATATGGACACAACAGCTTTGTATGGAAAGAAGATAAAACTTCAATTATTTTAGATTTCTATTATTCTAGTTTAAATGATCAACAACGTATAGAAACAGCTGTTTATATCATAAAAAATGATGCGAAAGATTTAACATTTCCTGAACGCACATCAGCAGAAAGACTAGTCAATACGCATACAAAAAAATAAATACATACATATCATGAGTATATTACCATATTATATGATCGATTTTAGTGCATCTGCCTGTATGTTTGAAATCAGAATAAATGATTATCCAGTGATTACGCAAAATATAGAAGGGCAAGTAGCTACATTGATTCCTATTAATTATGCAGTATTAGAAAATGGAGAACAAACCATTTCTGCTACAATGTTACCCAATACAGGAGAAATTGAATTACATCCTAAAGCTAATTTAAGGTTTAAAGTAATGTTATTTGATGTTACTAATGATTTTAAATTTCAAAACCAGTTTGATGAATATCAATCCAAACCTATCGGAGATCAAAAATTACCAATCATCAAAAAAAATGGAGTTTTTGAAGCAGAAATTCCTTATAAATTAAAAGCTTGGCAAAACGGAACTGATTTAAATGATGTTAAGGATGTTAAACAAAAATTACTTGATGCATACCACAACCTCTTGAGTATTATCAAGAACGGTAAATATGAAATGTTTCAAGAAAAAATTGTAAATAGAGAATTGAATATGGCAACCTCGATGTATCTATCCAACAAAGATGCACAAGCTAGAATCTCTGAATTAATTTCTGATTTCGAATCAGGTTTTCAAGTAATGCCCATAATAGAAGAAAGTGCTCTATTATTTATTTATTCCAACGGAAAGACTGCTGCACTTAAAAAACCAAATGGAGAATCTGCCTTATATTTATTAAATAGAAAGACAAAAGAAGAATTAATGATAGATGTAACTTTTTATATACCTGAAGGGAAGTCTAATTTTGAAATTATTTGATCTCACTTATTATGATCTAAAACCCCTTCTATGTTTAAACAAACCTCCTTTATATCAATAATTTCTTCTAATTCATATAAATTAGAAGAAATTCAAAAAGAACAGGTGTAATTACTCAAAAAAGTAGAACCATATGACAAAGATTAAATTTGGAAACTATGAAGCCAGTAAGGACAAAACATTAGAGAGTAAAAGTATTATTGTCAATGTTTTTTTTGATGGAACCTTAAACAACCGAAACAATACGAGATCTCGTGTTGCCAGTGAGAATCGTGGAAAAGGATTACCCTATAACCCAAATGATAATCCCGATAATTTTATCGCAGATTCAGGGGGAGATACTAGTTTTTATAACGATGAATCCAATGTTTCTCGATTAGAAGAATATGTAGTTACAGATCAGCAAGAAATATTCTCTATATATACAGAAGGTATTGGTACAGAAGATTACCAAGAAGATGAAAGTATTGGGATGGGATATGGTTCTAGTGACCCAAATGATGATGATATCGATACTGGAGTGCTAGGAAAAGTAAGAGTAGGATGCCAAAATATATTAGAAAAAGTAGAGCAAGTTCTAGAAAAAGTTGACTGTGCTTCTTTTACTTTCAATGTATATGGATTTAGTAGAGGTGCCGCGGCAGCACGTAATTTTGTGCATGAAGTAGGAATAACCAATACCCGACCCGATGATAATAGACCACCAGAGAATCACCCACATGGGCATATAGGAGTATTATTTGCAGGAATTGATATAGTCGTAGAAACTGTAAAAGTTAATTTTGTTGGCCTGTATGATACGGTATCTTCTTATCATTTGAATGATTCTTATACTTTTTACCCAGATACAGATCCAAATTTTGAAAATGATGTACCAGAATTAAATCTAAATAGTTTAGGTAGTACCAATTATACACTACATCTCACAGCTGCAGATGAACAACGTATTAATTTCTCCTTAACAGACATTAGTAGTGCTAGAAAAGGAAAAACTCTTAATTTACCAGGGGTACACTCTGATATTGGTGGTGGATATGTAGATGGCATGAACGAAAATGGGCTTATTCTATATGATTTTGCTCATACATCCCCTGACCCCATTCGTAGAGAACAACAGCGTTATATAGATGAAGGCTGGTATCTAGATGGTGAAATTATCATAGATGAAACTGGTATAGATGAATTATTAGGTAACAGAACTAATCTATCCAATACATACAGCCACATACCCCTATACTACATGATGAACTACTCCAAAAATGAAGGAAAAGTAGAATTTCAAGACTCTGATTTAAAAGATGATTTCCCTCTTAATGATTTTTTAAACAAGGTAAAAACTCGTCTGGATAAGTTTATTGATAATGGTGATGTTTTTGAATTATTACGGGATAAAGGAAATATTACAGAACATCATCCTAACTATCAAAAATTTGTAGCTGATGATGTGATGTTACGAGAATTACGAAATCAATACTTGCATATTTCTCATAATTATAAAAATCTAAATGTAGGAGTACCTACAACTGTAGAACCAATGGCGCCAAGAGAAGGAGGTCGACAGATTATTTCTGGATAACTATAGCTAATAAAGTAAAAAATCTATGAAATATCTCTATAAAGTACTTATAGGAATCATTTTTATACTAACACTTATAGGGTGTAAAAATAAAATAAACAAAATGGCAATACATCAAGATATAAAAACCTATAAATGGGATGTAGAAGGGGGTGCTCCAAAAAATTATCCAGGTGTTTTTTATTATGCCAATCTTATTTATGATGGAGGGAGTAAATATGTACCTGCTGGAGCAGCAGGATATCAGAATGGCTGGGGATGGGGTGGCAGATCTCATACACAAGGTAACAAACCAACACCTCTTCCCCATCGATTACAAGCTGTATGGGTATCAACTGTAGAAAAGCAAGCATATTTAGGCGATTTTGAGCTGGATACAGAAAAAATTGAAAAAATATTTGAAAAAGGAAATATTAGAATGAGAAATGGTAAAATATCTCACAATTTTTCTTTTAAAGTAAGTATTGCCCCTGGGGGGATAATCGCTGTATGGATAGAAGGAATAAGAGAACAGATAGAAATAGGCTATTTTAAAGGGCAAAAAACAGATAAAATCACATACAAAGATTTAGCACCTCAAGGTATAGATCAATCACTAGAACAGTATTGCGAGCGGTTTATAAAAAGAATACCTGTTGATATTCAACAACAATTAATTAAAACAGGGCCACCATTTGGATTATGGGATAAGTATCGAAAAAAATACAAATGGAATACTGCTCCTCTAGAAGAAAAAAAATTAACAAGTCTGGATTATCATTATTTTAATGGGGAGAAAGCATTTCTAAAATTTAAAGAATATGATTTTAATACCCTTAAAGAATATGCCCTACCCTATGAAGGGATTATTGATTGGGAAACGACAGAAGGAAAAAGATATGAGGGTACTATTCATTTTAATGAAGAGAGCATTTTTAAGGTATTTGAGGAGGTATACCAGAAAAAAGAAGATACTGCCGCCATTTTCTATGATGTAAATACATCTAATGATAAAACATCAATCAAAGCTTTTCTACAGAATGAATCTATAAAAAAAGAAATACAAATCGATAGTATAAATGTAGGTAAATATCCTGATTAGCATAGCAATAACTTGATAAACAATCAATGATATACCCCTGCTATAGCAACAATATATCAAAATAGTGTAGAAAATTCCAATTTCCCTAAACGCACATCAGTTAAAAGATTGATGCAAACACATACAAAAAAGTAAAACATTAATTCTCTTACCCTAATCTCTATGTATAAAATTGGTCTTATTCTATTTATTACAACTACACTCCTCTATGTTTCATCAAGTAATGCACAAGAAAAAACATATGAATTAAACGAATTATGTAGTGGTCTAGGCATGAACACAATGCTCAATCAAATCATAAAATATCATAAGCAGGAAAAAAAGGATGCTGAAAATATACTAGAATATTACGAAGTACAAGATACCCATTTTACTTTTTTAGATACTCCTATAGCAAACATTAAAGTTCTTGTAAAAAATAAAATGGTTCAAAACATTATATTTACATTCGAACAAAAAGAGCTAAACGCACCAGAATTATCCTATACAACGAATTCTTCTAATAAAGACACACCACAAGATAGTCTTATAAATCACAGAAAAGAATTGTTTTTAGAGTTCTTAGATCAACATACTCCTATAACTCAAAAAATTAAAAAGTATCTTACTAATACCTACCAATTTATTTCAGAAGAACCTTTATGCCAATTTGATTGTATGGACATATGGAAATCTAAGTATGCAGAAATCTATATTGAAAAAAATAACTATATGGAAGACCACCCTACTGACCTATCAAAAACTACAGTATATATAGACCAAACTCTTATGATTAAATCAACACTTACCAACTAAAAAGTTCCCAATATATACTCAATTATCACCTCATATCTTGTTATTAATTAGATCATAAAAACGATAGTAAAATCACTATATTATTGCTAAAGCACTTTCGTATGTTTTTATATAAAGTGGTATAATATTACTCACATCAAATTTCATAGCCTCTCTATATGCATTTTCTTTAAACATCTCTAATGTAGCATCATCTTTTAGTATTTTTATTGCATTATGCGACATTTCTTTCACATTACCTACATTACTAAGATATCCAGAAACACCTTGACTATTTACTTCTGGGATTCCTCCCGCATTACTTGATATTACAGAAACCTTATTTACCATAGCCTCTAGTGCAGCCAGTCCAAAACTTTCTCGTTCTGATGGTAATAAAAATAAATCAGAAAAACATAAAATCTTATCGACCTCATTACTATTCCCAAAGAAAATCACTTTATCTTTTATTCCTAGCTCTTTACATCTCTGCTCCGCAGGTTCACGCTCTGGCCCCTCTCCTACCATCAATAACTTGGCAGGCATCTTCTTTTGAATATTATAAAATATATCTACCACATCACTAATTCTTTTTACAGATCTAAAATTACTGATGTGTGTTACTATACGTTCCTCAGGAGTAGCCATTAATTCTCGTTGGCAATCTGTAAAGCTTGTCTTTTTTTGAGCTATATCTATAAAATTGGGTACTACCTCTATCTCTTTTTCTATATCAAATAAACGCAAGGTATCCTCTTTAAGACTTTGTGAGACAGAAGTTACTATATCACTTTTATTAATACTAAACGTAACTGCAGGTTTATAAAAAGGATGGTTTCCTACCAAAGTAATATCAGTACCATGCAATGTAGTAACCATAGGTACATGAATTCCCTCTTCTGCCAACATTTTTTTCGCCATATATCCTGCATACGCATGAGGTATCGCATAATGTACATGCAACACATCAATTTTATATTTTTTGATCGTATCAACCAATTTGCTAGATAAAGCCAATTCATATGGTTGATAATGAAAAAGAGGGTATTCAGGTACATTCACTTCATGAAAATGAATGTTAGGATTCAAAAGATTCAACCGAACGGGTTGTTTATAAGTAATAAAATGAACTTCGTGGTTTAATTTTGCCAAAGATATTCCCAATTCTGTGGCCACTACTCCACTACCTCCAAAAGTTGGATAGCAGACAATTGCAATTTTCATAAATATAGTTTTCTTGTGCTACAAGGTACAAGAAAATTAGTATTGGATATTGTTAAAGGAATTTTAAAAAAAGCAGATCATAAGCCGGATTCTGTTCTCTAACTAAATCAGAGCCCCTATCATTTATCTAGCCCTAATATTACTATTAGGATCAAACCGCCTACCCTCCAACATTGGGCGCACAACCCTCAAAAGCTGGTTTACATGGCGTTGCACCGCATAGAGTTTACCTGGTTTCACTACAGCATTACCTGTACATACTTTCTGCTGCACTTGTCCTCGTTTTACAACGGACGGGCGTTACCCGCTATACTGTGCTATGGTGTCCGGACTTTCCTCTTCTGCCCAAACAGAAGCGATAAGGTGATCTGCTTTCTGCAAAAGTATCATAATTCTAATCTTTTAGATTCTGAAATCAGAATTATTTTTTTCATGTTAATAACTAAAAATAAAAATCGAAGGCTACAATTCATTATTTGCCTGCAATTTTTAACTTTGTAGCCGATGGAACATTTTATAGTATCTGCACGTAAATATAGACCCCAAACATTTAAAGATGTTGTGGGACAACAGGCTATTACCAATACGTTGCTCAATGCTATAGAAAATAACCATTTGGCACAAGCATTGTTATTTACTGGTCCTAGAGGGGTAGGGAAAACTTCTTGCGCAAGAATTCTTGCCAAAACCATTAATCAGGAAGGGAATGAAGATCCCGATGAAGATTTTGCTTTTAATATTTTCGAACTTGATGCCGCTTCAAACAACTCGGTAGATGATATCAGAAGTTTGATCGATCAAGTGAGAATTCCTCCTCAAACAGGAAAATATAAAGTATATATTATAGATGAGGTACATATGTTATCTCAAGCAGCTTTTAATGCTTTTCTAAAAACATTAGAAGAACCCCCTAAACATGCTATTTTTATTCTGGCAACTACAGAAAAGCACAAAATTATACCTACAATTTTGTCTCGATGTCAGATATTTGATTTTAAACGTATCACTGTTACCGATGCAAAAAATCATCTTATGCAAGTTGCTACCCAAGAAGGTATAACTGCAGATGAAGATGCTTTACAAATTATTGCTCAAAAAGCTGATGGCGCTATGCGAGATGCTTTATCTATCTTTGATAGAGTCGTAAGTTTTAGTGGTACCAATCTAACACGGCAAGCAGTTACAGAAAATCTAAATGTACTAGATTATGAAACCTATTTCAAAACTACTGATCTAATACTACAGAATGATATTCCTCAATTATTATTAGAGTTTAATGATATCCTTGCACAAGGATTTGATGGACATCATTTTATTGCTGGTCTTGCATCTCATTTTAGAGATTTATTAGTTTGTAAAAATCAAGCAACTATTAATCTTCTCGAAGTAGGGCAACAAACAAAAACAAAATACTTAGAACAATCTCAAAAAGCTCCACATGAGTTTTTAATCAAAGGGATTGAACTTGCCAATGATTGCGACTTAAAGTATAAAACCAGTCGTAACCAAAGACTGCTCGTCGAATTATGCCTTATGCAACTTGCTTCTATCCTTACGGATGGAGAAAAAAAAAAAATAACCAACCTTATATAATTCCTCCTTCTTATTTTAAAGAAAAAGAAAGTAAATCAAAGCAAGCTTCTTCAGGAACAACAGAACATACTGTAGAAAAGCCAGAAACTAAACAAGAAGAAATTATACAGGAAACTAGTAACGACACAAAAGCTACAACAGCTTCATCAACAGAGTCAGAGACTACTACTATTAATACCACAGAGAAAAAACCATCTATAATTAATAGAGAACGTAGGACTTCTGGATTATCGTTGAGTAGTATTAAAAGAAAAAAAGAGCACCAAGTAAGTAAAGAAGAAAAAGTAGTTGATCCTACAAACCTACCAACTTCACCCTTTACAGAAGCAGAAATGCAAACAGCCTGGACTGAATATGGAAAAATGCAGGATAAAAAAGGGGAACGTATTATTGGTTCTATGTTTGCCATGAATATACCTACTCTTCAAGAAGGGTACATTTCATTAGAATTACCTAATCAGTCTATGAAGGTGGACCTAGAAGCTGCCCAGTCAGGACTATTACAATATCTATATAAAAAATTAGACAACTACAGTATTGAACTTAAAATCACTGTAAACGAAGAAGCTTCTAAAAAATACGCATTTACTCCACAAGATAAATACGACAAATTACGCGAGAAAAACCCGTTGATCGATAAATTACGTGCTGATTTTGATTTAGACATCTAATTGTTTGTATAAAATACTCACATCAATACATCATGGATACTTAGAAGTATATTAATAATATAATATCTTTGTAATCGATTTAAATAAATAATTATTCATCGCTAAAAAAATTACTACTATATGCTTGGCTTAAAACTCCCCACAGACCCAAGATGGGTAAATATTGTAGAAAAGAATATCGAAGAAATACTTACAGATCATGCATATTGTGAGCAAAAAGCTACTTCTACTGCGATATCACTTATGGTAAGTTTTCCTGAATATACAGAATTGGTACAAGAAATGGTTAAATTGGTAAAAGAAGAGATTACCCATTTTAAAATGGTACATGATAAAATTATTGATCGAGGTTGGGTGCTTGGCAGGGATAGAAAAGATGAGTATGTTATCCAGTTAATTACTTTTTTTCCAAAAGGAGGAAGTAGAACAACACAGTTAGTTCATCGCTTATTATACGCTGCACTGATTGAAGCTAGAAGTTGTGAGCGCTTTAAACTACTTTCTGAAGAGTTAGAAGATCAAGAACTTTCTGATTTTTATAGAAGTCTAATGGTCAGTGAAGCTAATCATTATACAATGTTTTTAAACTTTGCAAGGCAATATGGTGATCGCAAAGAAGTAGATAAAAAATGGCAAGAACTTTTAACCTATGAAGCCAAAATAATGGAATCATTAGGAACCAAAGAAACCATTCATGGGTAGCTAACTACAATACTACTCTAATATAAAATAATAGCCAAATTCAACTCATTCGTTGTGAGTTAAATTTGGCTGTTTTTGGTTTATTCAATTAATCATTGTTCTTTATATTTTACACATTTCAATCGAGAATTGGCATTATTTAATTATTATTTGATCAGAAATACTTTGATCTCCGTCAGATACTTTTATAAAATAAATACCTGATACAAGACCTTCTAAGGGTATCTTTTCACAAGAAATTTTCCCTGATTTAACTGTAACCCCTTGTAAATTAGTTAAAACATAAAAAGCTTCACGAGTATCGGTTGATTTAATTATAATATGTGTAGTTGCAGGATTAGGATATACTAATATCGAAAAATCTTTTTTATTGCGTATAGACTCATCCTTCGATAATCTTTTGTCTCTTGACACCCCCCCAATATGAACAGTATAATCCTCTACTTCTCCGTAACCAAAGGTTTCACAAGAAGTAGAAATCCCATCCCATTTCATTGCAACTCTCATTCGCGTAGCACCTAATTTTGCCGTTGTTGGCACACTAAAATCATATGATAAATTATTAGGGTTTGATGTAGCTTTATTTATTATTTTTTCAGAAGTTTCAAACACTCCATTTTGATTATAATCAATCCACACAGCCCAATTCTCTGTGTAAGATGTATTTGCAAACCCAATACTCAATACAATTGTATTAGGTCCATATGAGATATTTGCTACTTGTGAAGTAAAATCACCGTAACCTCCATTATCAAGTGTAGCATTAGAGATCCCTCCTATTCCCACATAGTCAATATATTCATATTGTGCCGTATTTCCTTTTGAGGTACAATATGAGATTACAGTATCTAATGTAGTAACCGCTATAGTAGTACTAGATAAAGAAACATTATCCTTTGCATCATATGCATATACTTGAAAAGAATATGTAGTTCCAGCTGATAGACCTGTTATTTCATATACAACATCAGTAGTAGAAGTTAGTAATGTCCCGTCTTGAAATATACGATATCCTACTACTCCAACATTATCTGTAGCAGCTTCCCAAGAAAGCTGTACACTGGTTGTTTTTCTATTAGAAGCTATTAAATTTACAGGAGCACTAGGAGCTTGCGTATCACTTCCTGAATTATCTCCTCCATTGAATGTATGCTTTCCCAAATCGTTAAAACTATTTTTTGGATGAACACTCCATTCTGATGAGGTGTATGTCGTAGCAGGTGATGAAATTGTCTTTTTTCTTCTTAATGTTACATCTTTACCAAAATTAGAAGACCCTCCATTAAAGTTTCCTATAACATCTATAAGGACTTCATTCTTAAATAATCCTATTGGATCATTTCCATTAAATTTTAGTGTGGATGATCCTGACAAGAGATCTGCTTTATTTTTGACCGTATTTGAAGCAGAATTATTAACAATAACATATACAGTATTTCTTTCTAGAACACCTGATAAACTTAATGTTCCTGTCCACCCGCCAGATCCATTAGTTTGTTTTTTTACTGTATACCCAGAAAGATTAATGGATGCTCCTGTAAAATTAGCTATTTCTAATGTCTTATTATTGGAGGATCCTTCTACATATTCAGAAAAAAATAATGCTGTTGCGTTACCTCCACCTGTTGAACCACTTTGAGTAGTTACCGTTATAATACTACTTGCCGCAGAAATATTAGATGCTTGATCTTTCGCTTTAATAAAAAATGAATAATTTGTATCAGGAGTTAACCTTAAAACAGTATAATTAGTAGTAGTTACAGTGCTAAAGAATGTACCATTTCTGTATACATCATACCCTACGACTCCTACATTATCTGTAGAGGCATTCCATGATAGCTTTACAGAATCATCTGTGATATTAGTAGCAATCACCCCTACAGGAATACTTGGTGCTTGAGTATCGGTACCCCCTGTATCACCAAACCTATCTTCTGCTTGAGGACCTCCCCAGATTTGTGTTGCAAATGCAGGATTATCAATAAAAGGATTCCTATTTCCTTGCAAGTTTTCTAAAATAGGATTACGTTGCAGTTCTAATGAAGATACTGGATCTTCTGCATTCCACTCAAGAAATAGTTGCAACATATTACTATCGCTATTTACAGTTGTTCCTATTCCAACATTTTTAGGTAAACAACGGTTATTATAACGTATATACATATACATCATCATACGAGCAACATCTCCTTTCCATTCATCACCAGGATACCAATGCCCTTGAGAAGTACTACCAGAATTACCAGTTCCATCAGCAAACTTTCTACTACCTCTTGATGAATTACGCTGTACATCAGCAGGCCTTAAATGGTGGGCATCTGCTCCAGGACCCGATGTTCCTAAATTTGGACTTCCTAAAGATTTTGGATATACATGCTCTCTATTCCAATCAGTAGCCCCTCCCCCATTATTATGTATTCCTCTTGTTCTATCTGTAGTTGAGTTTCCATCTATATCACTATACCCATATACCAAAACAACTTTAGAGGAATTTGTAGGATCAATATCAGTTTGTTTTAACGCTTCCCATACTCCAGGGGTATAAGAAAGAAATACAGTGTGCGTGTTTGTTACTTTATTTGCTAATTCGTTTTTGAGAGCTACCCCAGATGCATTGAGATCAACATCATTATAATATGATGGGATTTGACTATATCCTATAAGAGGAACAATCAGTAATAAGAGCCATAGTTTCTTCATTGTGTGATAAATTAATTGATTAATCATGTTTGACGTTGCTTCGAAGCTACTGTTATTTTAAAGAATTTCCTCTAGTAAAAAGTTATCAAACCACTATCAAATTGGTTTCTTTATTAAAAATCTATAAACCTAGAAAGAGGTCGTCTAAAAAGTAATGTTTAGGCGATTTTTTTTATTCTTTTTGGTTTAATGGTTGTGTGAGATTATTAAATGTATGCAAAAAAAAGAAAAAGTATACTTAGCTAGCTAAACTATACTTTTTAAGGTTATGTGCCATGGCAATTAGCCCTATTTCTACATTTACTTTATCAATACCTCTTAACATAAATCGTTTAAAATTCATATTTTGTTTTATATTTCCAAAGACAGCCTTTACATCCCAGCAGCGTTGTTTTCTTTTAGCGATGCCTTTTTGGCTGGTCAGTAATGTTCTGGCTTTAGACTTTAATCGTATTAGGTTGTAATTACGTTCTATAATGCGATTAGACTTAGATTTATGACACAGACTTCTAAGAGGACAGCCCTTACAGTTTTGAGCTTGGTATCTGTGAAGTTCTTGCTCAAACCCGTTTTTAGTTTTCTTTTTATAACTGCCAATGTTTGTCATTTCCTGACCCATAGGACAGTAGTAAATGTCCATTTCTTTATTGTAGTGTAACTGGTCTGGATGGAAAGGATTGATTTTTCCTTTCTTTAAATCCTGCTGTTCTTTATGGAAGTAGTTGTATTTTACGTAGGCAGTAATTTCTTTATCTTCTAAATCGGTATAGTTTTCTTCACTACCATAGCCTGCATCTGCGGTTAATGTTTCTGGGATTTGATGATAGCTTTCAATATGGTTAGTTAAGTGGTCTTTTAATGTGGTAGTATCTGCTGTGGTAGTATCTGCTGTGGTTTGAGCCAGTGTGTAGTTGGTTAGGTATTGATTATTGGTAGAGGCCTGAAGATTATAAGCAGGTTTTAGTTGTCCGTTTTGCATATGGTCATCCTTCATGCGCATAAAGGTCGCATCCAGATCTGTTTTGCTATAACTGTTTCGCTCTTTTAAAATAGCTTCTTGCTTTTCGTATTTAGTCATATTTTGTGGCCAGTTCTTTTTGGCATAATTGAGCTTCTGTTTTACTTTTTTATCGATCTCTTTTCCTTGTAAGGCTTCATTAATGCTATTTATAGTAGCTTCTATTTTATCGGATGATATGACTTCAAAATCTGGTTGATTGGGTGTTTTTTGTTCCTCTTTATACACCTTTTCTACATAAAACCAAAGTTCTTTTAATTGTTTTTTGATACGGTCTTTACTTGTTTTTATCGATTTTCCCAAAACAAAAGTATAGCGATTGGCATTGACTTCTATCTTGGTTCCATCTACAAAAATGTCTTTCAGTGATAAAACACCTTCTTCTGCTAATAGAACAACCACTTTATGAAAGATTTTCTTTAAATGCTTTTGCAAACGTTTACTTCTAAAATCGTTGATGGTATTATGGTCGGGTTTACTTTGTCTACTAAGCCACATAACATGAATGTTCTCATAAAGAGCCTGCTCTATTTTTCTTGAAGAATATAAATTACGTAAATAGGAATAAATAATAATCTTGAGAAGCATCCTTGAATGATAACTTGAGGTGCCGCCTCCTTTATAACCTTTCTCTAGGGAGCTAATATCAACATGGTCAATAATCCTGTTTACTATTCGAACTGGATGATTAATAGGAACTAAATCATCATAACTGGGAGGCAAAAGACTCAATTGATCTTGATCATAACTCTTAAAGATAACGTTTCGACTCATATCTAAAGATAAAAATCAAAAACCATTTGAACAAATAAAAAAGACTGCCTTTTCAGACAGCCTCTTTTTTAGACCACATTATATTTCTTTTTTGAATTTACTGTAACAGTTTAAAAGATTGTTTGGCTATTTCTAATTCTTCATCTGTAGGGATTACCAATATTTTTACTTTTGAAGTTGGGATACTGATATCTCTGATTTCTTTAGATCTTACTTTATTTTTTTCTGTATCTAATTCAATACCTAAAAACTGTTGATCCATACAAACCAAGTTTCGTATTACATCAGAATTTTCTCCAATACCTGCGGTAAAAACAATCGCATCCAATCCATTCATTATAGAAGCATAAGAACCTATATATTTTTTAATACGATATGCATTCATTTCTAATGCTAATTGGCAATCGGTATTTCCTTTTTCTGCTTCAGATTCTATATCTCTCAAATCACTATATCCAGTCAACCCAAGCATCCCACTTTCTTTTTGTAAAAGAGTGTTTACTTCATCCAAGGAATACCCCAAAGTATTTACCAAATAAAAAATTATTGCGGGATCAATATCACCAGATCTAGTTCCCATAATCAAACCATTCATAGGGGCAAATCCTAAAGTATGGTCAACGCTTTTACCATTTTGAACTGCGGTCATACTACAACCATTCCCTAAGTGAATCGTAATAATTTTAGATTGCTCTTTATCTAAAAAATCAATTGCTTTTTCTGAAACGTATTTATGACTTGTTCCATGAAAACCATATACTCTAATATCGTGTTTATCTAAAAACTTATTAGGGATTGCATACTTATAGGCTTCTACAGGCATTGTTTGATGGAATGCCGTATCAAACACTCCTATTTGCTTGGCACTGGTAAAAATATCTTCGGCAACCAAAATACCTTCTAAATTTGCAGGATTATGCAACGGAGCTAATGGTGAGAGTTCTTTTATTTTTTGCTTTATTTCTTCTGTTATCTCTACAGTTTTAGCAAAAGTACTTCCCCCATGTACAACTCTATGCCCAACTGCTTCTATTTCTGATGCTGAATGAATCACACCTATCTTATCATCCATCAAATAACTTGCAATCAATTGTAACCCTTCTTTATGCGAATCAACTGTTACTGTATTTTCTATTTTTTCTGAAGTTGATTTATAGGTTATTTTTGCATTTTCTAATCCAATACGTTCTAATAACCCAGAACAAATTACTTTTGCCTCTGGCATAGTAAATAATTGAAACTTAATTGATGAACTTCCTGAATTTAATACAAGTATTTGCATATGTCTTTTTGATATGTCTATGCTCTAAAAAACTAGACTTTTTATTATTTATATGGTACTTTTCTTACAGTCCTTTTGCTTGAATGGCTGTGATAATTACTGTGTTATAAACATCATCTGCTGTACACCCTCTACTCAAATCATTTACTGGTTTATTTAATCCCTGTAACATCGGTCCTATTGCCAGTGCTCCTGTTTCACGTTGCACAGCTTTATAAGTGTTATTCCCCGTATTCAAATCCGGAAAAATCAAAACACTTGCCTGACCAGCAACTTCTGAATCTGGCAATTTACTTTTTCCTACCTTCATATCTACTGCAGCATCATATTGTATTGGTCCTTCTATTTTCAAATCAGGGCATTTTTCTTTTACAATTGCTGTTGCTGCTCTTACAATCTCTACATCTTCTCCTTTTCCTGAAGTTCCTGACGAGTATGATAACATAGCTACTTTAGGTTCAATACCAAATGCAGCAGCTGATTCTGAAGAAGATATTGCAATCTCTGCTAATTGTTCTGCATTAGGGTTTGGATTAATCGCACAGTCTCCAAATACAGAAACTCTATCATCTAAACACATAAAAAACACAGAGGATACTACATTTGCTCCTGGTTTTGTTTTTATAAATTGTAATGCTGGTCTAATTGTATGTTGAGTTGTATGTACTGCTCCTGAAACCATACCATCTGCATGCCCTTTATAGATCATCATGGTTCCAAAATAAGAAACATCTGCCATCATATCTTTTGCCATATCCAGATTTACATTTTTATGTTTTCTCAATTCATAAAATGTCTGTACATACTCATCAAAATACGGAGACTCTGTAGGGGAAACTACTTGTATTTTGGTAAAATCTATAGGGATATCAAGAGTAGTAGCTTTATTTTTTATTTTCTTTTCATCCCCGATAAGCGTTATATCAACAACTCCTGATGCTAGTAACCGTGAAGTTGCTCTCAATATTCTTTCATCAGAACCTTCTGGTAAAACAATATGTTTTTTATGTTGTAATGCGCGTCGTAATAAATTGTATTGAAACATACGTGGTGTTAACCCTTCTGATTCAAAAGTGATCAATCGATCAGCCAAACGATCTTCATTTACATAAGTACCAAATATGCTGATCGAAGTGTTTATTTTTTGTAGATTATCTAAATAAATTTTTGGTTTTATTGCTCCTATTTTATTAGATACAGAGAATGTACCACTAGGAACTGATACAATAGGAAAAGATAGTGATACTCCTTCTATCAATTTGAGTATAGATTTTTCTGGTATAATCCCACCAGTAAGTATAATTCCTGAAATTTTCGGGTAATTATCAGAAATATTGGCCTGTAAGACTCCCAAAATAATATCTGCTCTATCCCCCGGAGTAATTACCAAGCTAGTATCTTTAAGATGTGTAAGGTAATTACGCAATTGCATAGCACCAACTCCAAAACTACCTGCTTGGTTATTAAGATATTCTTTACCAAACAACACTTTTCCATCTAATTCATTTACAATCTCTCTAATAGTTGGGTTTATTAAAGAGTTTACTTTTGGAATAATTATTCGTTCTACATCTTTATCAAAATCCTTATCAAAATAGCCTCCTAATTGCTCTTCACTACCTTGATCAACTTTATTGGCTACAATAGCCAAAACTTCAACGTCTTTACTAGAAAAAGTATCAAAAGCTAGCTTTAGGTTTGCTGCAATTTCTTTATTTTTTTTATCTATTCCACTAGCTACAATCACCGCAGGAATACCCAAATTTTTGGCTATTATAACATTGATATCAAACTCAATAATGCTACCTTCATCAGAGAAATCTGTACCTTCTACTAATATAAAATCGAATTTTTCTTCAAGGTTTTTATATTTTCTGATAATTTCATCCATGATTTCACCAGATTTTCCTTGATTGTACTTTTGTAGTACTTCACTTCTTGTATAGGCGTACGCATTTTTGAAATTAATATCTAATTCAAAATGTGATATAACAGTATTAATATGATTATCTACTTCTCCTTCTCTAGGGTCATCAATAATAGGTCTAAAATATCCTACTTTAGCAACTTTACCAAGAAGCATACGCATCATACCCAATACAACAATAGATTTACCACTATTGGGTTCTATAGTGGCTATATAAACGGCTTTACTCATATAATAAAATTTGGTAATGCAAAGATACGGTAATGTGATAATTTAGCGTATAAACACTAATAACAAAGGTGTTTTATACGATAGTATTAGAATATTAACAATTTGAATTTGATTTTAATAAAAAAAGGTTCAGAACACTTCCAAACCTTTTGTTTTATCGCATAAAAAATAACAACTTAATTTATACCTTTTCCACTTTTAAAGCCTTTGTAGGATAAATGCGATAACACATCCTATAATTAATTTGATTAATACAATCATTATCATACTATAATTTAAAAGATAAACCAGCTTGAAACACCGAATTTTTAAGTGATGTATTATTTTCTTTAGTTATATCAACCAACCCAAGGTTATACCTAATTGCTACTTCTAAATCATCAGTTAATGAATATCCTATACCCAAAACTGCTCCATAATCAATTTTCTTAAAATTACTTTTAACAAAACCTGCTCCTTTACCCCCCAATAAATATCCTACTTGAGGTCCTGCTTCTAAGCTTAATTTATCAATCGGGTAAAACTTTATTATTGCGGGTAGCATATTGATATAATTTAATTTAATTTTTCCAGAGGTGTTTTTTGATTTAGCTCCTTGTGCAGAATACAGTATTTCAGATCGAATTGCTAATTGTTTGGATAGTCTATATTGAGAAAAGACTCCTCCCATTGCCCCAATTTTAAACTTAGAAGGTGTATTTCTAAACTCGGTTAGATTAAGCCCTGCTTTAACCCCAAATTCTACTCCTTTTTGTTGTTCCTGTGCACTCATAACCATTCCCCCTAATAACACTGTACATAACATTAATTTAATTGTTATCTTCATTTTGATTTATTTGTTTTTAATTGAATACATTATTGTTCTGAAAACGATTTTCAGATTAGAAATTAATCCCTAATTCGAGTTCAATTCCAAAGTTTTTAGTATACACTCTAGAGGTTTGTATTTGCTGAAAAACACCTGCTCCAATGACAATACCATACTCTTTCCAGGGAATAATTTTTATTCCCTGCCTAGCTCCAATCCCGATAAGAAAATTATGTTGTTTGCTTCCTTTTGTTTTTTTGGTGATTTCTATACCCAAAGGCACTTCTAAGCTTATATTGGCATATATTCCTGGTATTATTTTTAAATATCCATCAAAACCGCCTCCAATACTAAAAGCATCTACAGATGTATATTTTTTGTTGAGTAATGAACTTCGTTTTATACTATATCTATCATAAGATATTACAAAGGGCATGATAAAATCTTTATCACTATCCGCAAATCCTATGTAGCTTATTTTCCATCCCTCTTTATGCTTGCTATATACTTTCTTATATGTCAACATATTAAACCACTCCCCTAACTTTTTTTTATACTTTATCTCTGATTTCTCATAAAAACCATCTTCTACATTGGTTTCTATTCCTTCTGATATAGATTTTGGCTTATTTTGTTTTTTATAGTTATTAATAAAGCTTAAGGTACAATACTCTAATGCAGCCCTGATTCTTTGTTCATAGGTGTCGAATATTTTTGATTTATCAGATATATAAAAAGTTGCATCTTCATAATGTTCTACATCAAAAAGCTTTTGCAGTGTATCATTTTCTTTTTCATAAAAAGTCAGGTTAGCATGTACTCTTGTTGTTATATAACTGATACTACTTTGTGATTGCTGAATTTCTAAATCTTTGATTTTTATAACTATTGGTTTTGCCTCTTTGGGTTGCAAAAAAGAAGTTTTCATAAAATTCAGAATAGCGGTTGGTGCATCTGGGTGCAATTTAAAAATGACTTTTTCTCCGTCTCTATTCGTTCCTAATCCTAAATTTTTCTCTTTTCTAATATCAATAACCTGCGCTATAGAAATAGATACATTATCTGTATGAAAAGGAATGGTTTTTAAGGCTATGTTTTCCTGAGACAATACTACAGAAGACAAGAAAAATATTGATATATGCCAGAGATACTTCATCATAAATTTGATTTTATAAATTAGAACTATAATGAACTTCTACCTCTCTAATCTCATCAATATCAAAATACAGTACCAAATCTTTAGGTGTTAAGGTGGCGATATGTGCTTTTACAGTTTCTCTTTTGTCATTAGTCATCATAATATAAGCTCCATTGGTATTTAGCATCCAGACGCCACTTTCCTTTTTTCCTTCTGACATAGAGATAAAGGTCATATCCTTTTTAAAAAAGATATAATCATTTTTTTCTTTTTTAGATGGTGGATATTTCTTAGCTCCAATTTTATAAGTATCCAAATCCCATTTTTTCAGAAGCACATTCTTATCAAGGATCTGTGCGCTCATATTATAAAATGAAAAAGTGAATAGTATTGTCGTTAGGATTGTAATGCTTACTTTGTTGTTCATATCTTACTCTTAAAATTTTAGCCAAAACTAGTAAGCATGAATTGTATGTTGTTTGTCCTGTTAAGACAAAAAAATGTGACCTGTATATGATCTTGAAGTTCTTGTTTCACTCTGGAAATAATATATTAATTGTCCTAAAAAGACAACTCAAAAATTGCTATTTCGTAGTACCTTTCCTTTAAAATAATAAAGCATGGGAAACCCAACACAACTAGAACGTTATAAAAAGTTAATTCTCTATATAGAAGAAAGATTTAAAAATGAAATCAGTAAAAAAGACATAGAAGACATATCGTTTTATTCATATCGAAATATCAATCGAATATTTCTTGCATTACACCATGAAACTATAGGACAATATGTAAAAAGGATAAAACTGGAAAAAGCAGCAGAATACTTAAAATTTTCAGATGAGAACATCTCAGATATCGCTCATGAAATTGGGTATAGCGATGTTGCTGCTTTTAGTAAAGCCTTTAAAAAACAGTTTAAAAGTGCTCCTTCTTCTTTTAGAAATTCAAGCAAAATCAAACAATACATTACTCAAAAAGCAATCTTTCCATTAGAAAATACTCAAGAACAACCCCTTGTGTATGAAATCGAAGAAATCCCTGATTTTGATATTTTATATTTAACTTATCAAGGGTCTTATGAAAATATTAAAGAAATAGAAAAAACTTGGAAACAATTGATTTCATATGCATCAAAACATGACTTATTAAAGGATGAAACAATTATTTTGGGAGAAATACTGGATGATGATGCAATCACCGATACTTTGCATTGTAGGTATAATGCTGGAATTGTTCTAGAAAAAGAAATAGATTTTTCTCTAAAAGGATTATTTAAAACCAAACATATACCCCAGCAAAAATATGCTAAATTTATACACAAAGGTAGTCATGAGAGTTCTACAGACACCTATAATTTAATTTATGGATACTGGATAACCGAAGTACAGTTAGAATTTGAAGACAAACCAACTTTAGAGTTTTATCTTAATGATGAATCTACTACTCCTAAAAAAGAACTCCTTACCGAGATTTATATTCCTGTAAAATAACAATTGTCTGTATTGAACAATAAGTTTTTGAATCTGCTCATTTAAATTTGTTTGGAAAAAAAGTTCTATGCAAAAAAGAATTATTGGACTTGATGTGGCAAGAGCATTGGCTATCTTCGGAATGATTATCGTTAATTTTAAAATGGTATTTGGAAATCATGGTAACCTTCTCTTGGATACATTTTTAGGATTATTAGACGGAAAAGCTGCTGCAACTTTTGTGGTTCTGGCAGGTGTAGGAATTTCATTACTAACAAAAAGAGCTATATATCAAAATGATGAAGAAGCACTAAACAGAAACAAAAATAGACTTCTTAAAAGAGCCCTATTTCTTTTCTTAATTGGTATATCCTATTCAATAATTTGGCAAGCAGATATTTTACACTTTTATGCGATATACATACTACTGGCAATATTTTTAATAAAAAGTAATCCAAAAACACTAGTGTCAATCGCAATAGGAATGATTCTATTATACCCTATACTCATGATATTATGGAATTATGATAGTGGATGGGACTATATTAAAATGGAGTATACAAATCTATGGACAGTAAAAGGTTTTTTAAAAAATCTTTTTTTTAATGGTTTCCACCCTGTCATTCCGTGGAGTGCATTTATGATTATAGGAATGTGGTTTGGTAAAATGGAATTAAACAATACCACAATAGTTATTAAAACTTTATGGATTAGTCTTACTGTATTTATAGCAGTGCAAATACTATCATATTTTTCTATCATATTCATCTCTATGGGAGACCAAGAAATCATTACAGAATTAACCCCAATTCTTGGAACAAACCCTATGCCTCCTTTACCTCTATACATGGTTTCTGGAAGCAGTATAGCGATATTTCTTATTTCTTTTTGTATTCTCATCTCAAAAAAATATGAGAACACTACTTTTATACGTATTCTAAAAAACACAGGGCAACTTGCTTTAACTTTTTATATCGCACATGTTATAATAGGAATAGGATGTATCGAAATTGTCAACCCTACAAAAATGGGAACATATACCATAAATTTTTCGTTTTTATACGCCATATTCTTTATTGTAACATGTCTTATTTTTTCAATGGTTAATAAAAAACATGCAAAATATGGCCCCATTGAGTGGATAATGCGAAAATTAACTGATTAAAGGTCTATGGTAAAGGCATAAAGACCGTCTAAAGTTTGATTAGACGGTCTTTATTGTTTGTTATAGATTATAATCCTAATTTATATCTTTCCCTTTTTTGAGTTTTTCTAACTGTTCTGTAAGCCGATTTTTAAAATTGTTTGGAACTTTAGTTAATGCAACATTAAGAGTTTTTATAGCGTTTTTATAATCTCCTGTAGCCGAATATGCTCTAGCCAAACCATAGTTTGATGGCCACACTCCTTTATTATTCTTCACGTTATCTTTCAAAATTGATAAAGCTTTCTCTTTTTGTCCAAGTTTGATAAGACTTGTTCCTAGTTGATATACATCTAAAGCATTTCCTAATTTTGCAGCTTTATCTACAAAATTCATTGCATCTTCTGTTTTTCCTTGCTTAGCCAAAATTTGTGATTTAAGTGATAGGTTAGCAAACGTTTCTTTACTAAAAAAATTACCTGCTATAGATGTATTCACCCATTCTAGTGCTTGATCAACTTTTCCTGCATTAAAAGCATAATTTGCAGCATTATCCCAATTTATTTGGGTAAAACCAGCATTACCTTGAAGGTCTTTTTTTATCTCATCTATTACTATACCTCCTACTTCTACTTCAATTTTGAAAGAGATTTCTTTTTTCTCCCATCTCAAGGATGCTATTGTACTATTTGCCTGTACTTCTGGAAACAAAAATGTTAACAACTCTGTATGCGTAGCTTCTTTTGTCGTTACATCTACACGTAAGGCATCTTCTTTTTCATCATAGAAATAACTCCCCCAGGCAGTAGCATTATTAGACAGTATAATAGTTGCCTTACCATCTTCTTTTAATGCTATATGCAAACCATATGTTCCTGCTTTTATATTTTTTCCTTCGATCTTTACATCATGCGTAAAGTTTATCGTAGTATTACTATTTGCTCCTGCTCTCCATGGTGCTGCTTTTGATGTGCCAAAGCCTAAGTCATTATATCCATAAGGAACTAGCTTGCCCCAAATCTCTCGTTCTTTTACACTAGGTCTCCCATAATCTATTGTAATATTGGTTATCCCAACACGTTGCATTACCTGTGCTCGTTGGCTCCCCTCTGGAGTTTTGAGCTGTGCTTGTGTTTGCAATACTATCAACATTGTTAGTATTAAAAAATAAATTGTAGTTTGGTTGAATTGTTTCATGACTCCCTTTTTTTGAATTAATAAATCTCATTTTATAAGAAATCAATAACTTAAAAAACACACACTACATCTATTCTCGAAAAATAATTTTCATTTCGAGATTATAATTTTAGAGATTATTTTTCACCAAAGATTGCCCCTTATATTCTGAACAAAACAATGTAAGAGGTAATTTTCACCTGTACTGTTACTAGATTGTTAAACTCAAATAGAGAATCACAATTCATTGTTAAAGCTTTCTATTCATTTAACAAGTGATTAACAAAATTTTCAAAATCCTTTTTAAAGTCAATGTATTTTTGCCCAGTAGCGGGTCCATTAAAACCTGTATGAATTTTACGTACGTTCCTTTTTTTATCAATAAAAATAGTAGTAGGATATGACAGTACTTGTGTGAGCATTGGTAGTTTTTCTTGAGCTTTTTGTTTATCAGAAGTACCATATTGAGCGAGTAGAATAGAGTATTCTACCTTTAATTTTTCTTGTAATCTTTTTATTGATCTAAATGCTTTTTCTTCTGTTTTTGCATATTCAAAAGCTAGGGCAACAAATTCTATATCTTTGTCCTTATGGGTATTGTAATATTCTACATAATACTTTGTTTCATCCATACAATTAGGACACCATGTTCCCATAACTTGTACAATAACAACTTTATTATCAAATCGTTTATCTTGTAATGAAACCTTGTTTCCTTCTGTATCTTTAAAACTAAAATCCAACGTCTTGTATCCTTTTTTTATAAAAGTTAAAGAATCCTCAGATGGTAATTCAAAGCTTTCATTTCTTTTTGCTGTAAAAGGTTCTTTCCAATGATTTCCTGAATAAAAATATCCATTAAGTACACTATCAACCACTTCTGCTGTAAATAAAAATGCATGTGCTCCATCAAATGCTGATAATTGTAATTTGTCTTCATTCAAAACTCCCTCTAGATACCTATAATCTCCTGTAGTAGTTCTGAATGTTCCAGTAACGATATTCCCGTTTTGTTTAAAAAGACCTTTAGCAATATATCGATCTTCTTCATTATCCATACTAAAAACTGTTTCCCAACTCCCTGTAATATTCTGATTAGGTTTTGATGTAATTACAAAACGATCTTGTTCTCCATATTTTGCGTTAAAAGGCACTACTCTATTTAAATCTTCTTTTATAAAGCTTCCAGAAAGTGTTATTGAGTCAATAAACTGTGCCAAAATATATCCTTCAAAAACAGGGAATTTAATTTTTATAGAATCACCATTAATCACTACATCATCAATATCGATAATTTCTTCTGCATTGAATACCTTTATAGATTGATCTTCCATTACTTCCATCAAAAAAGGAAGCTCTTTATCATCCATAACTCCAACCGTTGCCCTCCATGGCCCACTTTTCAATAATCTTTGCTCAATATTTTTTTCTTTTTTACAAGAAGAAAAAACAGTTATAGCTAACAGGACAAATAGGGTTATTTTTTTCATCAAATATTATTTTACATAAAAAGATGCCGAAAGTTACTTAAAACTTATGTGTACTATCTTTATTTTATAATTTTATTAAACTTTATTTTCTTTTATTCTTTATCACAGACGGTTACTTTTTTACTTTTGAACTCATCTTGACTTTTTATTTTTAACCGAAAATGAATTGAAATTTGATCAGATGAGGCACTTTTTGAAAGCCATAGCAGCGCTACGGGTAAGAAAAGTAACGAAATATGAGTCAATTTTAGCCATTTTTTAGGAAATAGAAAAAGTCAAGATGAGTTCTTTATATACTTACTTCCAAACGTATGTGTTTTTTTATGAAGATAAGAAGTTTCTAGTTTGTATCCTCTCGTCAATATAGTATCTTTACCCTCAGAATTTAGAATAATCACAAATGAAAATTTCATACAACTGGCTTAAGCAATTTATTAATATTGATTGGAATGCAGAAAAAACTGGAGAACTGCTAACTGATCTAGGATTAGAAATAGAAGGAATAACATCATACCAAAGTGTAAAAGGAGGATTAGAAGGTGTTATTGTAGGGCAAATTCTCAATTGCGAAAAACACCCTAATGCAGATAAGCTAAAAATTACCAAAGTAGACTTAGGTAATGGCGAACCTGTACAGATTGTTTGCGGAGCTCCTAATGTAGCTGCAGGGCAAAAAGTTCCTGTTGCAACCATTGGCACAAAGTTATATGATGATAATGGAGAAGAGTGGACTATTAAGAAAGGGAAAATCAGAGGCGAAGAGAGTCACGGAATGATTTGCGCTGAAGATGAGCTAGGACTAGGAAAAGGTCATGATGGAATTATGGTTCTAAGTACTGATATTCCTGTAGGAACCAAAGCTGCTGATGTTTTTGATATTGAAAATGATTTTGTTTTTGAAATTGGATTAACTCCAAACCGTGCAGATGCAATGAGTCATTGGGGAACTGCTCGTGACCTCAAAGCAGGGTTATTACAACACGATATCAATCTAGAACTTATTACACCATCTGTAAGTAGTTTTATTGTAGAAAATAGATTAAACAAAATTGATGTTGAAGTAAAAAATCCTGAACTTGCTCCAAGATATTGTGGTGTGACTATCACTGATCTCAAGGTGCAGGAATCTCCTACATGGCTACAACACCGATTAAAAGCAATTGGTATAACCCCAAAAAATAATATTGTAGATGTTACCAATTATGTACTACATGAATTAGGGCAACCATTACATGCATTTGATGCTCATTATATAGAGGGAAATAAAATTGAAGTAAAAACAGTTGAAGCGGGTACTAAGTTCAAAACACTGGATGAAGTAGAACGAGAATTGCACCCTGAAGACCTTATGATATGTGATACTGAAAAACCATTATGTATTGCTGGTATTTTTGGAGGAATTAACTCTGGAGTTACAGAATCTACTACGTCAATCTTTTTAGAAAGCGCTTATTTTAATCCTGTCAGTGTTCGTAAAACAGCAAAAAGACATGGATTAAATACAGATGCTTCCTTTAGATTTGAACGAGGCATTGATCCTAATATTACTGAATATGCTTTAAAAAGAGCTGCTTTATTAATACTAGAACTTGCTGGAGGAAACGTTTCTAGTGAAATTATAGATCTCTACCCTAAAAAGATAGAGGATTTTCAAGTATTCTTATCTTTTGAAAATACCGCAAAATTAATCGGTGAAGAGTTACCACAAGAAACCATAAAAGGCATCCTTACCTCTTTAGATATTAAAATTAATAGTGTAACAGAAACAGGCATTGGTCTTACAATTCCTGCTTATAGAAATGATGTACAAAGAGAAGCGGATGTTATAGAAGAAGTACTTAGAGTATATGGGTATAACAATATAAGTTTTACCCAGAAATTAAATGCTTCAATTTCTAATTTTGATAAATTCGCTGATCACAATATACAAAACACTATTGCTAATCAATTGATCGGACAAGGGTTTAATGAGATGATGGCTAATTCTCTCACTTCTCCTGATTATATCAATTTGAGCGAACAACTCAAAAATGAGAACAATATAGAGATGCTAAACCCTCTTAGTAATGATCTAGCAGTAATGAGACAATCTATGTTGTTTTCTGGCCTAGAAACCATATCCTACAATATCAACAGAAAACGAGCAGACCTTAAGTTATTTGAATTCGGAAAAACATATCATAATTACGAAAGCGGAAGAATTGAAAATAAACACCTTAGTATTCTTATCTCTGGAAATCGCCATAGTGAAGCTTGGAATGTAGATGCTCAAAAAAGTGATTTCTTTTATCTAAAAGGAATTGTTACTTCTACCTTAAATCGTTTAGGAATAAATAATTTAAAAACATCTCCGCTCAAAAATGATCTTTTTACAGAAGGACTATTATTAGCTATCGGCAAGGCCAAATTAGTTGACTTCGGGATTGTAAAAAAATCTGTTCTTAAACATTTTTCTATTTCTCAAGAAGTTTTATATGCCGATTTTAATTGGGATGCTATACTTGAATATTCCAGACGTAATAAAATAAAATACACAGATATACCTAAATTTCCAGAAGTAAGACGTGATTTTGCACTGCTATTAGATAATACAGTTTTATTTGAAGACATTTATACAATTGCTAAACAAACAGAAAAACAATTACTTAAAGATATAAATCTATTTGATGTTTATCAGGGTAAAAAGTTACCTAAAGACAAAAAATCATACGCAGTGAGTTTCATTCTACAGGATGAAAAGAAAACCCTGACAGATAAACAAATTGATAAGATCATGAATAAACTCCAGAAAAATTTCGAAAACAAACTGGGTGCAGAATTAAGATAATTCAATAAATATATTATTATATATAAAAGGGTAAATAGTTCGTGTAACTATATTTACCCTTTTTTATGCTCAAAAAACAAGCATTTAAGAGCAACAATATTAATCCTCACATGATTTTAGATATAACACCAATTCTTAATTAGAACTATCTCATAAAATCATTTCTTTTTACTCCATGCTTTAAAATAAAATAATCTGTGAATTTTCTTGAGCTGATATAACCTTGAAAAGGTATTGAAAACAAGCTGCTTTCTAATAAAACCTTAAACTTAATATGAATCATTCCTAACCCTGCCTAAAAAACAACAAAATATAAGCAACAAAAAAGCGGAATAGGTAATACCCATTCCGCTTTTCTTATTATAGGAATAAACTTTTTATTTATTAGTTTCCTCCTTCAATAGCTTTAAGCTTATCTTTCATTTCACCAGCTTTAGGATCATCCAATTGATAGAATATATTCATCAAAGTACGGATTGCCTCAACATTATCAGGACTATTCTTTAAAGCTCCTTCTAAATAAGGAACTGCATTTTTGTATAAATCCTGTCTTTTTTCAGAAAGCACATCATATTTTCTATTATCACTAGCAGACGTTCCAAGGGCATTCATTTCATCTACAATTTTAGTTTCTCCACCAAGGATTATAGAAGCAATATTAATTTGTGCAGCAGCATAATCAGGCTTTAACTCTAAAGCTTTTTTATAATACCCTACAGCTTGTTCATTATCACCCAGACGAGAAGCACTTACTCCTAAGTTGTATAATAAATCTGGATTTTCAGGATCGTTAGCTACAATTTTCTCCATAATTTCTTTATACTTAGCTACATTTCCTAATTTATAGTATACATCTGCTTCTGCTTGCATTAATGCAGAATCATTAGGGTTTTCTTTCTTAGCATCATCTATTGCAGCAATAGCCTCTTCATCTTTTCCTTGACTCATATATATCAAAGCGATATTTTTTGCTATCTCTCCTTTTTTAGAATCAGAAACACGAACATCAGGCTTGATGTACTCTCCAGACTTTACAGATAAATCTCTTATTTGCTTTGACTCAAACACTTCAACTTTAGCCGTTTTTTTATTTGTAGCTATAAATTCCTTTTTCACTCCATCAAACCCAAGAGTTTTAAGTTCTTCATAATATTTTAATGCTGTATCATAGTCTTTAGCATTTACAGAATTACTAGCAGCATAATACAAATATGTTGTATCAGCCTTATTAGTAGTATATCCTAAATAAAGTTTTTCAGAGGCTCCTTTATAATTCTTAGCATTCTGATCTTTAATTGCATTTTCAACCAAAGCTTGACGTAGCAATTGTAATTTCTGAAAAGTTTCAGCAGTATACTTAGCCGAACCAGAAGCTTTTTCTATTTCAAGAGTTTTACTATATGCAGTTGCAGCTTTTTCAATCTTTTCTAAAGAGTCCCCTGCTCCAGAAGCCAAGACTTGACCTTTTAGAAAATAATATTGAGATTTCATTTTTTCATCAGCAACATTTAATAACGCCTCAGTTTGCTTAAGCGCTTTAGATGCTTCTTCAATATTACCAGACTTTAAAGCTTTGGAAGCTGCTTTTAATTCCTTTTTTTGAGAAAATCCTATAGCACTTGTTAGTAAAAGTGCTACGATAAATTTAGTCTTCATTACTTGAGTTTTTAAAATGGGATTTATTTATTGTTTCGTTTCATTATCAATATTCGTGCCATCAGAAGAATCTCCTTCATCTATTACAGAAGAATCAACATCTTCTACATCTTCATTTTGGTCAATATCATCTTCATCATGCATTACTTTTGCTACTGCAGCAATAGAATCTTTTCCTTTTAAATTAATAAGGCGTACACCTTGTGTAGCACGTCCCATAACACGTAAATCTTCTATAGCCAATCTAATCGCAATTCCTGATTTATTGATAATCATTAAATCATCTAAATCAGTTACATTCTTTATAGCAACAAGGCTTCCTGTTTTATCGGTCACAGAAATCGTCTTAACACCTTTTCCTCCTCTATTAGTTATCCTGTAATCTTCTAGTTTAGAACGTTTACCATATCCATTCTCAGAGACTACAAGAATATTACTATCCATTTCATTCATAGCAACCATTCCGATCACTTCATCCTTTTCATCTGCAAGACGTATTCCTCGTACTCCCGAAGCTCCTCGTCCCATAGGCCTTGTTTTCTCTTCTTCAAAACGTATCGCTTTACCAGACTTGACAGCAAGCATTACATGGCTTTTACCATCAGTTAATTTTGCTTCCAGAAGCTCATCATTATCTTTTATAGTAATTGCATTAATACCATTTGTTCTTGGTCTAGAGTATTGCTCTAAGGACGTCTTTTTGACCTGACCCTTTTTCGTTGCCATTATGACATAATGAGAATTGATATACTCTTCATTTTTAAGATCTTGAGTACAAATAAAAGCTTTTACCTTATCGTCATTATGAATATTAATCAGATTCTGAATAGCTCTACCTTTAGAAGTTTTACTTCCTTCAGGTATTTCATACACTCGCATCCAGAAACATTTTCCTTTTTGAGTAAAGAATAGCATATACTGGTGATTTGTTCCTACAAACAAATGCTCAAGGAAATCTTCATTACGCGTCGTACTTCCTTTTTGACCTACTCCTCCTCTATTTTGTTTCTTATATTCATTAAGAGAAGTTCTTTTGATATACCCTGCATGAGAAATAGTAATCACCACCTTTTCATCAGGAATCATATCTTCTATACTCAAATCTCCTCCTGCATACTCTATTTGAGAACGACGCTCATCACCATACTTTTCTTTAACCTCTGCAAGTTCTTCTTTGATGATTTCCATTCTGCGTTCTTTCTTCGCTAAAATGTCTTTAAGATCATCAATTGTTTTCATCAACTCATCGTATTCTGCTCGCAACTTATCTTGCTCCAGACCAGTTAATTGACGCAAACGCATCTCTACAATTGCTTTTGCCTGTAATTCAGAAAGTTCAAATCGTTTGATCAACTTTTCACGGGCTTCATCTGCATTTGCAGAAGATCGTATCAAAGCAATTACTTCATCAATATTATCAGAAGCAATAATTAAACCTTCTAAAATATGTGCTCTTTCTTCTGCCTTTCTTAATTCATATTTTGTTCTTCGAACGACAACTTCATGTCTGTGTTCTACAAAATAATGAATCATTTCTTTTACATTCAATAATAGCGGCCTCCCATTTACCAGTGCAATATTATTTACACTAAAAGAAGATTGTAAAGCTGTATATTTATATAAAAGATTCAGTACTATATTAGGTATTGCATCACGTTTTAGTATATATACAATACGCATTCCTTTTCTATCAGACTCATCGCGAATGGTAGCAATTCCATCTATTTTCTTATCATTAACCAGATCAGCAGTCTTTTTAATCATATCTGCTTTATTGACCTGATAAGGAATTTCACTCACAATGATACATTCTCTACCATTTACTTCCTCAAAACTAGCTTTGGCACGTATAACAACTCTACCTCTACCTGTTTTAAAAGCTTCTCTTACACCATCATATCCATATATAGTACCTCCTGTAGGAAAATCAGGAGCTTTGATGTGTTGTATCAACTCATCAATTTCTATATCATTATTATCTATATAAGCTATGGTACCATCTACTACTTCACTCAGGTTATGAGGTGGCATATTTGTTGCCATACCTACTGCAATACCTGACGCTCCATTAATCAATAGCCCCGGAACTCTTGTAGGTAATACTGTTGGCTCCTTTAAAGTATCATCAAAATTAAATGTATGGTCTACAGTTTCTTTATCAATATCCGCCAACATATCTTCAGATATCTTACGCATTCTTGCTTCTGTATAACGCATTGCTGCTGGACTATCACCATCTACAGAACCAAAGTTACCTTGACCATCAACCAGCATATATCTCAAACTCCATTCCTGAGCCATACGCACCATTGTATCGTACACAGAGGTATCCCCATGTGGGTGATACTTACCAAGTACCTCACCTACAATTCTTGCAGATTTTTTATGAGCACTATTTGCTTTTACCCCCAGTTCATACATACCATATAAAACACGTCTATGCACGGGCTTAAGGCCATCCCTAACATCAGGAAGTGCACGAGAAACAATTACAGACATCGAATAATCAATGTATGCAGATTTCATCTCGTCTTCTATATTGATAGGTATAAGCTTTTCTCCATCAGCCATAAATAATTATTTTATTCTAAAAATTGATTAATTAAACGCGCTAATTTAAGTAAATTAAGGCGGTTTTAACAATCAATTACCTCCCTAATATACTTAATTTATTAACAATAGTAGACATACACATGGTTAATAAGTCTGCTTTATTAGGTTTTGATTATTAATTCATTTTTTGTCTATTTACCATACAGAAGTTAAAAAACAGCCAAACAACACTATATCAGGTATATTGTTTTTTAAACCGTTGAATTTATTAAGGCAAAAAAACAAAGTTTTATAAAAAGATATTCATTTATCCATGATAAAAGGCAAAGTTTTTGTCGATGTAATTCTAAAAATTACTATTTTAGTTATAAAGAATAAAGAAAGAGAATAATTTTATGGATGATAATTTTTCACCTAGAGTTAAAGATGTTATTGCGTACAGCAAAGAAGAAGCCCTAAGATTGGGGCATGATTTTATTGGTACAGAACACCTTATGCTGGGATTGCTACGTGATGGAAATGGAAAAGCAATTAATATTCTTGATGCATTAGATATCGACTTGACCAACTTGAGAAGAAAAGTCGAAATTCTTAGCCCTGCAAATCCAGAAGTTGCTGTCGCCTCTAACGAGAAAAAAAATTTACATTTAACTAGACAAGCAGAAAGAGCTTTAAAAACAACTTTTCTAGAAGCAAAGTTATTTCATAGCTCCTCTATTAATACTGCTCATCTTTTACTATGTATTCTTAGAAATGAAAACGACCCAACTACAAAGCTTTTAAATCGTTTAAAAGTAGATTACGATAACGTTAAAGACCAATTTAAGTTTATGATTGCTAACGAAGAAGAAGAATATATCGACAACCCAAGAGCAGAATCTTTCTCTGATGACGATGATGATTTAACCGGAGACTCTTCTAAAGAAAATCCCTTTAACTCACCTTCTGGAGGAAATAAAGCTGGAAAAAAATCTAAAACTCCTGTTTTAGATAATTTTGGACGTGATCTTACTGCTATGGCAGAAGAAGGTAAACTTGATCCTGTAGTAGGAAGATCCAAAGAAATTGAACGTGTATCTCAAATACTGAGTAGACGAAAGAAAAATAACCCATTACTTATAGGAGAACCTGGTGTCGGTAAATCTGCAATCGCAGAAGGACTAGCACTAAGGATTGTTAAAAGAAAAGTCTCTAGAATCTTATTCGACAAGAGAGTAGTTACACTCGATTTGGCAAGTCTGGTTGCTGGAACCAAATATAGAGGGCAGTTTGAAGAACGAATGAAAGCTGTAATGAATGAATTAGAAAAAAATGATGACATCATCCTTTTTATTGATGAAATTCATACCATTGTTGGTGCTGGTGGAGCAACAGGAAGTCTTGACGCATCGAATATGTTCAAACCCGCTTTAGCAAGAGGTGAAATACAATGTATCGGAGCAACAACACTTGATGAATACAGACAGTACATTGAAAAAGATGGAGCTCTTGAAAGACGTTTCCAAAAGGTTATTGTTGAACCTACCAATATAGAAGAAACAATAGAAATACTTAATAATATTAAGGAAAAATACGAAGAACATCATAATGTTATCTATACTCCTCAAGCTATTGAGTCTTGTGTAAAACTAACTAATAGATATATGACAGATCGTTTTCTACCAGACAAAGCTATAGATGCTCTGGATGAAGCAGGATCTAGAGTTCATATAACTAATATTGATGTACCCAAAAAAGTTCTTGATCTCGAGAAAAAACTTGAAGAAGTAAGAGAACTCAAAAATAGTGTTGTAAAAAAACAAAAATATGAAGAGGCTGCTAAGCTTAGAGATGATGAAAAGAATCTCGAAAAAGAACTTGCAGTTGCACAAGAACAATGGGAAAAAGAATCCAAACTACATAAAGAAACTGTTGACGAAAATGACGTAGCTGATGTAGTCTCTATGATGACAGGAATTCCTGTTAATCGTATCGCTCAAACAGAAAGTAACAAATTGGCAGAATTACCAAACCTAATTATGGGTAAAGTAATTGGTCAAGACGAGGCAGTAAGTAAAGTAGTAAAAGCAATACAACGTAATCGTGCTGGTCTTAAGGATCCTGACAAACCAATTGGTTCATTTATTTTCTTAGGTCAAACTGGAGTTGGTAAAACACAGTTAGCAAAAGTACTTGCAAGAGAACTTTTTGATAGCGAAGACACTCTGATACGTATTGATATGAGTGAATACATGGAGAAATTTGCAGTTTCTAGACTTATTGGAGCTCCTCCTGGATATGTAGGTTACGAAGAAGGTGGGCAACTCACAGAAAAGGTAAGAAGAAAACCATACGCTGTAATTCTACTTGACGAAATTGAAAAAGCACATCCTGATGTTTTTAATATGATGCTACAAGTACTAGATGACGGATATCTTACTGATAGTTTAGGTCGTAAAATTGATTTTAGAAATGCCATAATTATAATGACATCTAATATTGGTGCCCGTAAACTAAAAGATTTTGGACAAGGAGTTGGTTTTGGAACTACTGCCAAAAAAACCCAAGCAGAAGATTACGCCAAAGGAGTAATAGAAAATGCCCTAAAAAAAGCATTTGCTCCTGAATTTCTAAACCGTGTAGATGATGTAATTGTATTCAACGCATTAGAGCGAGAAGATATCCATAAAATTATAGACATAGAACTCGATAAACTATACGGGCGAATCAAAGGATTAGGCTATGAATTATCTCTCAGCGAAAAAGCTAAGGATTACATTACCGAAAAAGGATTCGACAGGCAATATGGTGCAAGACCCTTAAAAAGAGCAATTCAAAAATACATTGAAGACGCTTTGGCAGAAGAGATCATAAATTCTCAGCTTCAAGAAGGAGACAGTATCTTTATGGATATAGATGATGATTCTAGCGAGCTTACAATCACTATAAAAAAAGCTGAAGAATCTACAGAATCTTAATTAAGAAGTGGTTTAAACTATGGAATTAGCATTGGACTGGAAAGATCAAATGATTAACCAGCATAGCTACTAAAATTATCTAGACAAAAGAAAATGATCCCATTCAAAAAATATATTTGAATGGGATCATTTTCTTTTTATACTACTAAAAAGTATTTTATGCTTCTGTTCTAGTAATTTTTGCTCCAATTGCTCTCAAACGTTCATCAATATTCTCATACCCACGATCGATCTGTTCAATATTATGAATCGTTGACGTTCCGTTCGCACTCAATGCCGCTATAAGTAAAGATATCCCTGCTCTTATATCAGGTGACACCATTGTTGTTGCTTTTAACGTAGATTTAAAATCATGACCTATAATTGTAGCTCTATGCGGGTCACACAATATAATCTTTGCCCCCATATCAATCAATTTATCCACAAAAAACAAACGGCTTTCAAACATTTTTTGATGCACCATTACTTCTCCTTTAGCCTGTGTAGCTACCACCAATACAATACTCAATAAGTCTGGGGTAAATCCTGGCCAAGGAGCATCAGCAATAGTCATAAAAGAACCATCTATATAACTTTCTATCTGATATCCATCATTATGAGGTGGTATATAAATATCATCTCCTACTCGTTCTAAGGTAATCCCTAACTTTCTAAAAGTATTTGGTATCAGTCCTAGGTTTTCCCAGCTAACATTTTTTATAGTGATCTCACTTTTTGTCATTGCAGCAAGACCTATCCATGAGCCAATTTCTATCATATCAGGCAACACCCTATGCTCACAACCTACCAACGAGGTCACTCCTTCTATAGTTAATAAATTAGAACCAACACCTGAAATTTTTGCTCCCATAGCATTAAGCATCTTACATAATTGCTGTAAATAAGGTTCACAAGCAGCATTATAGATAGTTGTTGTGCCTTTAGCCAATACTGCGGCCATAACAATATTTGCGGTACCAGTAACAGACGCTTCATCTAGCAACATATTTGTTCCAGCCAAACCATTAGGCGCTTCAACCCCGTAAAAACGTTCTTCTTTATTATACCTAAATATCGCTCCAAGATTTATAAATCCCTCAAAGTGCGTATCTAGACGTCTTCTCCCTATTTTATCTCCCCCTGGTCGAGGTATATATCCTTTTCCAAATCTTGCTAACAGTGGTCCCACAATCATAATAGACCCTCTAAGTCCACTTCCTTCTTTTTTAAACCGCTCACTCTCTAAATACTCTAAATCAAGGTCATCACTTTTAAAAGAATACCTACCTTTCTCTAACTTCTCTACTTTAACTCCAAGGTTTTTGAGAATATCAATTAATTTATTGACATCTCTAATATCAGGAATATTAGAAATTATCACCTCTTCTGGTGTTAATAATACCGCGCAAAGAATCTGTAAGGCTTCATTTTTTGCTCCTTGTGGTGTAACTTCCCCTTTGAGCTGATGGCCTCCTTCTATTTGAAAAGTTCCCATGTAATCGTTAATAGTTTATTAGTGGTTAGTGTTAATTGAGGTTTAGTAGCGTTTTTTACCTCTGTTATTTCGGTAATTCTTTTTACCACTATTGTTGTTGTTGTTGTTGTGCTTTTTCTTTTTCCCTCTCATCAAATTAGTGGAATCTGTTAGATCTTCACTACTTCCTTTCATATTGATCCTACCATCACTCAACTCAAAAAGATGATTAAAGATAACACTATCTTCTACTGTATCTTTATTCCAGTTTAGGTAGCATTTTTTCATGTGATTAGCAATAGTCAGTGCAAGGGCAGATTTTAATTCTCCATCCTCCCAACTATTAGCCACATCAATCATTCTTTTGATATTATTTCCATAAAAACGATATTTAGGAAAGTTCTGGGGGTAATCAAGAGGCTCTGGCCTTTCTTGTAATTTCTCTTTAGTCAATACAGGAAAAGGAGTATCCACATCTAGTTTAAAATCACTCATAATGAATAACTGATCCCACAACTTATGCTGAAACTCGGGCACATCACGCAAATGAGGTTGCAAATTACCCATTACCGCAATAATAGATTTTGTAACCTTATTACGCTCTTCTCTATCTTCTATAGCAACAGTATGATTAATCATCTTTTGTAAATGACGACCATATTCTGGAATGATAAGCTTTTCACGCTCTGTATTATACTCTAAGTTATTAATTTCCATAAAACGTATGTAAAAATTGTGTAGATATAATCTTAAAAATCAATTTGTAAAGTGTTTTCAGAATGAGTTTTTTGAAGACTTTATTATAAGTATATAGTTAAACTTCTATAGGTTCAGTTTGCAATTGATTACTTTTTTTAGACTATTCTATAAATATGTTTCGCAAAATACTAAAATAAAATAAGTCAGCATGATCATTGTCTTAATTTATTTATCAAACAGCAAAATAATCTAATTGGTAAACTTATATTCTATATTAGAAAATGAGATATATTATAATGAAATTACCCCTTCTACTTTGGCAGCAACTTCTTTATATTTATTAATTACTTCATCAGGATTCTTCATTCTTACATTAATAGACACACTAGTATACTTACCATTCTTTGATTGTTTTCTATCAATCACAGCTCCTAAATTGTCAAATATATTTTCAATTTGCGTGATTTTAGCATCTTCTGTTGGAACAATAAATTTATACAAATATGCTGTTGGCCAAAGTGATGTATCTGCCAACTGTGCTCTTAGTTTTTTATAAAATTCTTCTGAATCTTTCATAATATCTATCTAATCAAAAGTTGGGCAAAGATACAGGTTATTTATAAAATCAAACTTAACCGATACGGTCCTTTTATTTTTTTAAGAAGAATAGTTTTTCTTTATTAAACCTTCATAGTCTGTAACTGTATCTATATCAATCCCTTCATTTTTTGCACAGATACTTTTCACTTGATCTTTATATTGTTTAATCAAATATCTGGCGCCAAAATTTTCTTTCAATTTAGTTAATTCATCAAAATAAATAGAAGAAATTACTGATGGTACTCCTTTTTTTTCTCCTAAATCTGTTGCTATAATTGAATGATCACCTTTATAAAACGATACAAGTAATTTTTTATAATGACATGTCTGCAATAAAGGCTGATCGATTAATGAAATTAAAACAGCATCATACGGTATAGCTTCCTTTTGCAAAGTATTTATCCCACATTGTATAGTAGTTCCCATTCCTTTTTGCCAGTATTTATTTTTGAGTATGGTTATAGGGTAATCTTTGATTCTTTCATAAATAGTGTCATAATATGCTCCCAGAATCACATAAGTGATTATACCATCCAATTCTATAGTCTGTTTTATCGCATGCTCAATCAATGTTGTACCCCTCCAAGGTAATAATTGTTTAGGTTTCCCCATTCTACTAGAACAACCTGCCGCAAGAATAAGTTGTGCTACTTTAGGTTTTGGTAGAAATGACATTTATTGTTTTCTTATTATAATGATCATGAATTGCACCCGATTTTTCTTGAAGCGATATTGGTTCTTGATTTCTAATTACTGATAATATTTCTGCAATAATAGAAATTGCTATTTCTTGTGGTGTTTCTGCTCCTAAATTTAATCCCGCTGGTCCATGTATTGTATCTAAAAATGAATCCGTAATCTCTGGAAAATACTCAATAAGAGCAAATAATAGTTTTTCTCTACGTTGGGAAGGGCCTAAAAGTCCAATATATGCAGGACACGTTTCTGTTAATACTTGCAAATACAACAAGTCTTTAGCAAAATTATGAGACATCAGAACAATAGCCGTTTGATCATCAATAAAATCAGTCTCTAAGTTTTCTGGTAAACTTTCTATAACTCTTTGAGCTCCTGGAAATTTATCCAGCTGTATTGGTGATTTTGGTGAGCTAACAATATCAACCTCCCACCCTGTAGCTGAGGCTAATTGACACAATTGTATCGCATCATGTTCAGTTCCTATGATCAATAACTTAAAACAGGGTACTATTTTTCTTGTAAAACAACTTAAAACAGCAGCTACATTTGGTGATGTTTTATAAGAAAAAGAAAACACTTGCGTTTCTGTAAACTTTACCATAGATCCCATACCAGAATGATCATACATGGTTTTAGAATAATAGGATTCTATTTCAAATGATGTTCTTGATATCAAGTATTGTTTCATACGAGTAATCTGATCTTGAGTCATATCAAAAGGTTCGATCAAAATATATAATACTCCTTCACAACCTAACCTATATTTACCATCATAGGTCATCATTTTTGACGTTCCTGTCACAAAAACTGATTGTGCTTGTCTCCACACTTCTTTTTCTACACAACCACCACTAACAGCTCCTGTCATATTTCCATTTTGTAAGATTAGCACACCTACTCCTGGCCTTCTGTATGAGGAACCTTCTATATCTACAACTGTAGCCATAACAGCTGTTATACCTTGTTGTTTAGCTATTTGATATGATTCTAATATTTCTTTGAATTCGTGTGTCATAAAATATTATACCAGAGGCGCTTTGTTCTTCATATTTTCTATAAAAGGTTGTTTGTACACTCGTATTCCTTTTGCTGCTTTGATTGCATTTGCTACAGCAGCACCCGCAGGAGGTAATGTTGGTTCCCCTAAACCTGTTGGAGCAATATCACTCTCTATAAAATGAGTTTCAACAATAGGAGTTTCATTTATTCGTATCAAGCGATAGGTGTTAAAATTTTGATCTTGAGGTACTCCTTTATTGAATGAAAAATTACCGTACATAGCATGCCCTACTCCATCAATCACCCCTCCTTCTATTTGATTCTTGGCTCCCAAAGGGTTTACAACTATCCCACAATCTACTACACAAGTTATTTTTTTCACTACTGGAATTTCATTTTCTAGTACCACATCTGCCACTTCAGCCACATGAGTGTTATGGCAATAATATGCACTAAATCCCTGAAAAACACCTTCATTTTTAATACCCCATCCCGATTTATCTACTGCTACTTTTATAACATTCTCTAAACGCTCAGGAGAATATTCTATCCTATCATCTGTAGTACCTTTTACTTTTTGTAGTAAATCTAATCGTAATTGTATTTTATCTATCTCTAATATTTCTGCTAGTTCATCAAAAAAACTTTGCTCTGCAAAAGAAAGAAAATTGGTATATGGAGCTCTCCATGCTCCTGTAGAAATATTACTTTGATAGCTTGCTACATCTACCTGATAATTCTCAATTGCTCCTGCAGGAAAAAAGTTAGGTATCAACCCATACATATTAGAATTAACTGATGCTTCTTTGAGATGATACCCTGTAATTTTTCTATCCTTTATAGAAACTCCTATTTTATATTTTATTGAAGGTCTATACACTCCTGCCGTCATATCATCTTCTCTAGAATACACCAATTTAACTGGTTTTTGAGCAATCTTTGATATTTCTGCTACTTCTAATGCAAAATCTCCATAAAGCCTTCTTCCAAAACCTCCTCCCATTCTAGTCATTTCTACAGACACATCTTCTGGAGTTCTCTCTAATAAATCTGCAACTCTACGAGCAGTCCCAGCGGGAGTTTGAATAGGCCCTACTAAACGAACTTTCTCTGGAGTTACATCTGCAAAAAAATTCATTGGTTCCATACAATTATGTGGTAAAAAAGGAGATTCATATATTCTCTCTATGACTTCATCTGCTTCTACAAATGCTTTTTTAACATCACCGTCTTGTCGTAATGTTTCAAAAGCTTGTCCATTGAGTAAATCTGTAAGTATCTTATCATGATCTTCTGTGCTTTCTAATTTAGAATCAACAGACCAATTTGCTTTTAGTGCTTTCTTCCCTTTCATAGCAGTCCAGGTATCTTTTGCTATCACAGCTATTTTATCTCCAAATCTGATTACATCATAAATACCTGTAATTGCCTTAACCGCTGTATCATCATAATCCATCAATTTCTTACCAAAGGCAGGAGGCCTTAGCACTGAAGCATACACCATTCCCTCTTCTTTATAATCCATTCCATAAAGAGCTTTTCCTGTTATGATCTTATCAATATCAACATTAGAAATATCTTGTCCTATAATCTTAAAATCTTTAGGTTCTTTCAAAGTTACATTCTCAGGTACTTCTAGAATTGCAGCTTCTTTTACCACTTCTCCATACCCAAGCGTATCTCCGTTAGCATTTGTTATAATACCATTTGCTGTTTTGCATTCTTTTGGATTTACTTTCCATATGGTCGCAGCTGCATTAATCAACATTTGCCTAGCAGTTGCCCCAGTCTGCCTCAAAGGCTCCCAGCCATGTCTTAATGACTGGCTTCCTCCTGCTACTTGTCTTGTGAAATTTTTGGTATCTAATGCTCCTTGCACTACATGTACCTTATCCCATGATACATCTAATTCTTCTGCTATAAGCATTGGCATTGCAGTTTTTACTCCTTGTCCTATTTCTGGATTAGGAGAAAAAATAGTTACCATCCCGTTATCTGCTATTTTAATAAAAGCATTAAAATCATTAAAATTAAGTTGTGATATATCTATTGGCGGTGCTACTTCTGGTTTACATGCCTGAAATAGATTAAAACCTATTAACATTCCACCACCAGCCAATGTTGATGTTTTTATAAAAGACCTTCTATTAAAAGAAAGAGGAAGATTCGTTTTCATTTTTGTATTCTTTAAGTAGATTAACCCATTTTATCTGCAGCAACTTCTACAGCTTTCTCTATCCTATTATAGGAGGCACACCTACAAATATTACCACTCATTGCATCTCTAATCTCTTCTCTATTAGGATTTTTGTTTTGTAGTAAGAAAGCTACAGCAGACATTATTTGTCCAGATTGACAATATCCACATTGAGGTACATCGATTTCTTTCCAAGCTTGTTGTACTGGATGCGAAGCATCATCAGACAATCCTTCTATAGTTGTTATTTCTATATCTTCTACTACAGATATCATAAGCAAGCAACTTCTTGTTGCAGAACCATCTACATGCACAGTACATGCCCCACATTGGCCTATACCACATCCAAATTTGGTTCCTACCATATTCAAATGATCTCTTAATACCCAAAGTAGAGGAGTATCTGGATCAGCTTCTACAGAATAAGACTGACCATTAATCTTTAATTTATATATTGGCATGAGTTAATTTATTATAATTACTTTTAATTAATCTAAATAAAACAATTGTACACCAATTGCTATTTAAGGTAACAAATAATCACTCATTTGCTCTAACTTTAACAGACCTTTATAGTTCTATCAATATGATTTTCAAAATCACATTATAATTCCGAAATTTGTCTCAAAATTATTCCTTTGGCAAATAAAAAAATTGTTATTATCGGAGGTCCTTCTACTGGAAAGACAACCATCATTGAACATTTAGAAAGTATGGGAGAATTATGTCTTCATGAAATATCAAGACAGGTTACCCTAGAAGCTCAACAAGAAGGTATATCACAGCTGTTTCTAGAAGATCCACTTCTATTTAGTAGAAAATTAATAGAAGGCCGTATTGCCCAACATACTAATGCAAATAACATATCATCTGCAAGAGTATTCTTTGATAGAGGAATTCCTGATGTGATTGCATATATGGATTATGCCAACGAATCGTATCCTTCAGAATTCACAAAAGCATGTGAAACATACAGGTATGATTCTATTTTTTTACTTCCCCCATGGGAAGATATACATAAAACCGATAATGAGCGTTATGAAAGTTTTGACCAGGCACAACGTATACATCATCACCTTTATGAAACTTATACTAATCTAGGATATCACTGTATAGAAGTTCCTTTTGGAAATGTGGAAAAGCGAAGTAACTTTATCTTAGAAAATATTTTATCTGTATAATGAATACTCCCCTGCAAATACTCACACATTATTGGAAGTACGATACTTTCAAACCTATGCAGGAAAAAATCATTACTGCTATACTTGAAGGAGAAGATACTTTTGCTCTACTACCAACAGGTGGAGGAAAATCTATCTGTTTTCAGGTTCCTGCATTATTAAAAGAAGGAATCTGTATTGTTGTTTCCCCATTAATAGCATTGATGCAAGATCAAGTACAAAACCTTCGTCAAAAAGATATTAAAGCAATTGCGTTACCAAGCGGAATTAAATATTCTGAATTAGATACATTGCTTGACAATTGTATCTATGGTAATTATAAATTCTTATATCTTTCGCCCGAACGACTTCAACAAGACATTGTACAAGAACGTCTAAAAAAAATGAACATCAACCTTATTGCTGTTGATGAGGCTCATTGTATTTCGCAATGGGGTAATGATTTTAGACCTTCCTATAAAAACATTGATATTCTTAGAAAAATACATCCTTCAATTCCTATGGTAGCTTTAACTGCTTCTGCGACTACTGAGGTTATTAATGATATTGTTATTGAGCTTGATCTTTTTCAGCCAAAAATATTTAGACAATCATTTTTTAGATCTAATCTAGGATATAGAGTAAAGCATGTAAGTGATAAAAATTATATGCTTATAAAAATATTAGGAACCTATCCAGGAACATCAATTGTATATGTAAGAAATAGAAAATCAGCAATAGAATTAAGTGATTTTCTTAATGCTAACGGATATTCTGCTACATATTATCACGGAGGGGTAGACGCTCAAGAAAAAACAAAACGATTTACTCAATGGCTCAAAGAAGAGATTAGAATAATGGTAGCCACCAATGCTTTTGGTATGGGAATCGACAAACCCAATGTGCGTACCGTTATTCATTATACAATTCCAGAAAGTATAGAAAGCTATTTTCAAGAAGCTGGAAGAGCGGGGCGAGATGGTAAAAAATCTCTTGCTTTTTTATTAAAAAATGAAAGTGACAGCTATCGTTTACACAATCAATTTATAAAAGTACTACCAGATATTGATGCTGTTAAACTTGTATACAGAAAGTTATGCAATTATTTTAGAGTATCCTATGGCGAAGGAGAACAAACTATTCATGGTTTTGAATTTAATGTATTTTGCAGAACCTATGAATTGAACACTTTGGTTACTTATAATGTATTACTTTTTCTGGATCGTTGCGGAGTTATTAGGTTTATAAAAAGATATTCAAAAAAAAGTAGTTTACATATTCTAACTACAGGAAATCATCTTCTAAATTATCTTGATGACAACGTAGAATATCAATTAATTACCAAAGCTCTTTTGAGAACTTATGGCGGTATTTTTGATGAGGAAATCGATGTAAATCTATCTTTAATTGCCTCAAAAACAGGGAGACCTGAGAATGAAATCATTAAAGTCTTGAACAGACTAAAAGAGGCTGATTTAATTGAGTTTACTCATAAAACTTCTGACGCTGAGATTATTTTTTTAGTACCTAGAGAGGATCACCATACTATCAATAGAATAAAACATCACCTAACAAAACAGAATACCGCAAAAATAAAAAAGGTACATGCTATATTAAAATTCACAGAAAACAACTCTAGATGTAAAAGTAGAGAGCTTTTGGAGTATTTTGGCGAAAAAAAGACTTATGATTGTGAAATATGTAGTGTCTGTACGACAAAAAAAGAAACTAATTCATCTATAGATTTCACCAAAATACAAGAAGATATTATTAATCTTTTAACAATAAAAAACTTATCTTCAAGAGATTTACTTGCACAACTCACATATCCAGAAAAAATGACGTTACAGGTATTGAGAGAGATGAATGAACATCAAATTATAAAAATTAACCATGACAACAACTATCAATTAGTATAATAAAATGAGAGACTTACGAATCCTGTTTATGGGAACTCCAGATTTTGCAGTAGAAACCTTAAAAACTATAATAGAAAATAAATATAATGTAGTGGGGGTTATTACTGCTCCTGATAAACCCGCAGGAAGAGGAAGAAAACTTAGAGCATCTGCCGTCAAAGAATACGCGGTTTCCAAAAATTTAAAAATACTTCAACCTACAAACCTTAAAAGCGAAGCGTTTATTAAGGAATTAGAATCATTGAAGGCCAATTTAAATATTGTCGTTGCTTTTAGAATGCTACCAAAGATAGTTTGGAATATGCCAGAATATGGTACTTTTAATCTACATGCCTCACTTCTTCCAGACTACAGAGGGGCTGCTCCTATAAATTGGGCTATTATAAACGGAGAGCAAAAGACAGGTATTACTACATTCTTTATCGATGAGAAAATAGATACAGGGCATGTTATTTTACAAAAAGAAATTGAAATAAAAAATACTGATTCTGCAGGAAATTTGCATGATCGACTTATGACAAATGGGGCTGAGCTAGTTCTAGGTACAATAAAAGCAATAGAAAGCAATACTGTTAGTGTACAACCACAACCATTAGACAGCACTTTTAAAACTGCATATAAATTGAATCGTGAAAACACTAAAATTAACTGGGAGGAAACTATAGAAACAATCAATAATCTAATCAGAGGATTAAGTCCATACCCTTCTGCTTGGTGTCAACTACAAAATAATGGAGTGGTTGAAAACATAAAAATATATACTGCAAATCCTATTATAGAAGTACACAGTCATGATATAGGAAAAATTATAATTGAAGACTCTATTATGAAAGTAGCTGTAAAGAGTGGCTATATACAAATAGACAAATTACAACTTCCTGGAAAAAAAGCTATGGCATCAAAAGCACTGTTGAATGGTTATGTTTTTTATAGAGATGCAAAAATGAGCTAAAGCCTAATAACATAAGAGTTTAAAAATGATACAAAACAACATTGGTTATTAACAATCACGTTGAGTTATCAACAAATCCCTGTATTTACTGGGCTAATCCTTGCATGAATGATAAATCCGTATAAATTTGTAAAGCGTTTAACATAAAAGATTGGTTTAACCAACAATTAATTTAAAAACAGAATTATGAACAAAACAGAATTAATCGATGCAATGGCAGCTGACGCTGGAATTACTAAAGCAGCGGCTAAAAAAGCCTTAGAATCTTTCTTAGGAAACGTTGAAGGTACCCTTAAAAAAGGAGGTCGTGTTTCTCTAGTTGGATTTGGATCTTGGTCAGTTTCTCAAAGAGCTGCAAGAGAAGGTAGAAATCCGCAGACAGGTAAGACTATCAAAATCGCTGCTAAAAACGTTGTTAAGTTTAAGGCTGGTGCTGATTTATCTAGTTCAGTAAACTAATCAGTTCGTTTTCGATATTATCTAAAAACTCCCACTTTTGGGAGTTTTTTTATGGATTTTCCGTAAAAAAACTTCAAAAAACCTTCTACAGTTTTGATTATTAGAAATAATTATTTAGCTTTAAGATAAAGAAATGTTAATATGATATCACTTCAACCCTCAAAAGGGCATTTATTAATCGCTGAGCCATCTATTATAGGAGATGTATCTTTCAATCGCTCGGTGGTTCTTTTGGCGGATCATACTGAACAAGGTTCTATTGGCTTTATAATGAATAAACCTTTAGAATATCTTCTTGCTGATCTCGTTCCTGAAATTGAAGTAGATTTCAAAATATATAATGGCGGACCAGTAGAACAAGATAATCTCTATTTTATACATAAAGTTCCAGATCTTATTCCTGATAGTGTAGAAATCTCTAGTGGAATTTATTGGGGAGGGGATTTTGCTATTGTATCTACATTGATAGCACAAGAAAAAATCACCCCAAATGAAATTCGTTTTTTTCTTGGATATTCTGGATGGGACTCTGAACAGCTTAACCAAGAACTCGAAGCAAATTCATGGGTAATTGTAGAAAATAATTACAAAAAGAATATTTTTGGTAAATCCTGTGATACTTTCTGGAAAGAAAAAATGATAGAACTAGGTGGTGATTATCTACTTTGGTCTAATGCTCCCGAGAACCCTGCATATAATTAATTCCCTAATCGGATTTTAGTATTTAAGATTCCCAACAACCTTTTACTGGTTGTAACATTGTATTCCTTTTTCCTAAACTTGGTAACTGGTACAATACCAGTTATAACATTTGTTATAAATAACTCATCGGCTTTCTGTAGTTCAAATGGAGAAATAGACGCTTCCTCTACTGTATAATCTTTTAATTTTTCTAGAATACGTAATAACTGAGTTCTCAAAACCCCTTTTAAACATCCATCTGCCAAAGGGGGTGTTTTTATTGTATTTCCTTTTACAATAAAAACATTTCCATTTAAAGCTTCTAGAACCATTTTATTGGAATTTAATAGCAGACAATTATCAAAACCATTTTCTTTAGCAAAAATCCCTCCCAGAATATTAATCTGCTTACTGTTGGACTTAAGAGTTGACAAAAGATCTATATTCACATAATGATCTTTAAATAAAGTTACTTCATATTTTTGATCAGGTATTGTATAAAATACAGACTGTATTTTTGAAACAGAGATATTATACTCTACATCATTAGAATCAGGTGTATATAATCCTCCTGAAACTCTATGAACCATCAACTTAATCCTTACAGATGAATTCATCAATCCATTAGCTTCTATACTATCTTTTATTTCTTTTTCTAGAAACTCAGGAGTAAATTGTGATGGTATTTGCATTCTAAGAATACGCATCGAAGCCATTAATCTAAAATAATGATCCTCCCAAAACAAAATAATCCCTGCATTGACTCTTATTGTTTCAAACAGGGCATCTCCATAAGCATATCCTCTATTGTTTAGAGATAATATCGCTTGATTATCGTCTACTATATTTCCGTTGATATTTACCATAAAAAATCCCCATAAATTTAATGTTTATGGGAGTGTGTAAAAGTTTATATAAAAACAAGGATTATGCTGAGCCTAAAACATGTTTTAGATTACCTATCATATTATCCCAAAGCATTTTATTTTCTTCTATTTCATCATCTTCAGAATAATCTGTAATCATCAGCGAAACATCTTTTGTTATTTCGTCAACCTGAATACGCATTTCAAAATAATAATCATCGCCTTCTTCTTCATCTGCGGTCCATCTAAATTTTACACGCTCACCGCTTTTTTTGCTCAAAAGCTTGGCTGCTTCTTCAGAATCATCCCATATAAAAGTAAACAGTTCTCCCCTAGAATTTACATTATCTGCAAACCACTCCGAAAGCCCCGATGGTGTAGATATATATTGATATAATAGTTGCGGTGACGACTGTACCACAAATTCAAGTTCATATTTTGTTTTTTCAGACATATCATTAATTGTTGGTAAGCCAATATATAGATTAATTGTCGACTTTAAAAGTACATTGAAAAAAAAATTAATTCTTCAATAATGTTTGCGTCATTGCATTTTGTTTTTATATTTGCACCCTCGTTAGGATTTTTGATTAAAAACAAACATAATCTATTATTCTATAAGAGAAATTTGGCGAGGTAGCTCAGTTGGTTAGAGCGTCGGATTCATAACCCGGAGGTCGGGGGATCGTGCCCCCCTCTCGCTACAATATGAAGATAAAAAAATGCGCTTTAGGCGCATTTTTTTTATACCCTTAATTTCAGGTAAGTTACATTCATAATTCTTCTTAATTAGACCTATTAAAGGCTTCTGATTTTCTCTAATTCTATCTAAGTATTAGTTAGTTTCTAATAGTTATATTAAGAAAAAACAAAAACTTTTACTAGGTAAAATAGTAGAAATAAAATAGAGTTCTATATAAATTTATAAAAATATAAAAACTGTCTAATTTAGTAATTTTTCAAAATGAAATGCAGAAAAACTATATCAAGATTAGTTTTTTTTCTGAAAAAAAAATTATTATCAATACTGTTTCTCTTTTTTACAGCAAAAAATATGCCCGATTAGACAGTTTTTTATATAAAATTTAGGTTCTTTTGTACAACTTAAATTGAATGACCAGCCGTATGTCCTCCTGCAACATTAATAGTTTCTCCTGTTATAAAATTAGCAGATGCCAAATAATAGGCTGCTTCTGCTATTTCTTTTATTTCTCCTATTCTATTTAATAAATGTAACCCAGCCAAACTATCAGCATCTTCAACCCCTATCTTTTTTTGTAAAGGGCTTCTAATAATCCCTGGTGCAATAGTATTCACTTTTATATTATTCTTACCAAACTCAGCCGCTAGTTGCCTTGTCAAAGAGTGTATTGCTCCTTTACTTGTAAGTGGTGCTGTAGCAGGAAACCCATCTATAGCATGCTCTACCAATACAGTTCCTATGTTTATAATTGCCCCATTATGTTGTTTTATCATATGAGGAATAATTGCTTGAGAAGCAAAGTAAGTGCCCTTTAGGTTTACATTCCAATAAAGCTCTAAATCTTTATCTTCAACTTCTAAAAAGGGTTTTGGAGAAAACACTCCTGCATTATTAATTAATACCTCTACCGAATTGAATTTTTCTATTGCTAAATTCACCAATTTTTGTCCAGTCTCTTTTTTGCTTATATCTCCTGCTAAGTATGTTGCATTGGTAGGTGAACCAAGATCTTGATATGCTTCTTTTAAGTTCTCTAGATTAGAAGAGTTCATAACAACATTACTTTTCTTTTCTATAAAGTATTTTGCTATTCCTTTTCCAATTCCAGAAGAAGCTCCTGTAATAATTACTGTTTTATTTTTCATTTTTTTGTTCCTAAATATTGTTCTCCGTTTACACCCCAATTACCCAGAGAAATTTCCTCTATAACAACATGAGTTGTTTCTGGATTTTTGTTAAGGACACTGACTACCAATTGTGTCGCTCCTTCTATTAATTTTTGTTTTTGTTCTAGCGTTACCTGTTCATCAGTAACTTTAATGTTAATGTATGGCATATTTATATTGATTTAATTACCCTACAAATTTGGGGTTAAGTGAGGTGGTAAACGAGGAGGAATATCACTTTTTTAGAGTGATATATATCACTCTTCATACTAGAAAAGAATTGTAATTATGAATTTAATCGACTGAGTGTTTCTCTTGAAACACCTAAGTATGCGGCAATCATTTTTTTTGGAACTCGTTGAAAAAGTTTAGGGTATTGTTCCAGTAGTAAATCATATTTTTCTTTGGTAGAATTTTTTAGTAATGATAGAATTCGATTCTGAAGTGCTATTCTACCATTTTTACTTTTTTTGGCCCAAAAACGTTCCATTTTATGCATTTGAGCAGTCAATTTATCTCTGTTTTCAAAAGATATGTACAGTAACTCACTATCTTCTATACAATCTACAGAGGTCTTGGATTTGGTTTGTTTTACAAAAGACTCATAATCTGTAATCCACCAATTTTCCATTCCGAATTGTAGTATATGTTCTTTTCCATTATCATCAATAAAATAACTTTTTAAACAACCTTGTACAACCCAGTACTCCCTAGTAACAAAATCTCCCTCTTGAATAATATATTGGTGCTTCTTTTTTTTTATAGATTCAAAATGACTCAATACAAAATCAAACTCCTCATCAGTAAGCTCAATTATTTCTTCTATATGTTTTCTAAGAGGATGTATCATTTTCAACTATTACAATAACATCATTAATTTTTCTGAATCGTATATAGTTGCAAATTCTTCATTAAAATTAGCAAATGTTGTCAAATGTATAGTCTCTGAGTCATATTTCTCCCTGTTAATTCCTATACGGTAAAAGGTTGCTGTTGCATCAGAAATTAGATATCTATCATATCTAAAATTTCCTACCATTCTGGCTGTAGGCTGTACATGTTCATTAAACTCAAAACCTTTATTTAATTTATGTAATTTAGAATTTATATCAGTTGAACTATGCCTTACATGAAAAATAGGGAGGTTTAGTTCTCTCCCCTTATTTAAAATAATTCCACAAATGCTTTCTGTTTTTTTATTATTTCTATTTCCTCCCCAATATTCTTCATCTAAAAAAGTTTTTTGAACATCTACTAGAATAAGGGTTGGTTTTTTTTCTTGTAATTTCATTTTGCGGCCAGAATTTTATTTTAATCCTACTTTGTCATCTTAGAAAAAAGGAGCAAAACGTTTTGTGAATGATAGTAAACACACTATTTTGCTCCTTCAAAATAAATGTTTCACAAATTAAACAAAAGCGTGCTATAATAGATAGTATCCGCCAAAAAAAATGATTCCAAAACCCCTGAATTTTTGGAATCTGTCCGTTCTAGTTTTACTTCCTTCTTTTCAGATTTTAGTACGCACTTTAAGATTGTCAAGTTTTCTTATAGGCAACACGCCTTTGATTACTTTCAATCGCTTTTCAAACTAGAAAAGAAGACTGTAAACTGCCAGAATATAGCAGATCACTTGTCTTGTTTGGATCAACAAAGCATTAATCATTTTATCAATAGCGATTGTTGGTCGTTTAGAAATTTAATGGACCAAGTAGCCTTAGAATCTTCAAAGATGTTTGTTAATAATAAACAACCTACTGGTTTACTGATAGATGAGGTAGGTTTTCGTAAAAAAGGAAAAATGTCAGCTTGTGTTTCCAGACAATATTTAGGCTGTATTGGTAAGACTGATAATGGGCAAGGT
>NZ_PGUB01000008.1:0-75805 GCF_002924285.1 Aquimarina sp. I32.4
AGAAAGTATGAGTAATGAACTTATAAAATCTATAGTAAGTAATCATCACTACTTAGACGCATTTATGCGAAGTTAATATCCGTAAATTGTATAAGTGATTTGGTTAAGAAATTAAAAGGAAGAAGTTCTCGCAAGCTTCAGCAAGAATTTCCTGAGCTAGAGAAGAAATATTGGGGTAGGCATTTTTGGGGTATAGGATATGGTTTTTGGAGTACAGGTAATATTACAGATGCAATGGTTAATGAGTATTTGGAACATCATGGCAGACCAGATGATGGTAATGCAACGAATTTTATAATTGAGAAATGACCATGGGGTAACTTTTAGTTACCAGCCCGAACCTATGGACTTTAAGTCCATAGTGGTTCAGTTTTAATTTATTTTTCTGACAATTTTGTTACAATTTTACCATCTACCATTACGAGTTTTCTATCTGCCATATCTGCAAGCTCACGATTATGAGTAACAATGACAAAAGTTTGCCCAAATTGATCTCTAAGTTTAAAAAATAACTGATGTAAATTTTCTGCAGCTTCACTATCTAAATTACCAGATGGTTCATCGGCAAAAATGACTTTTGGATTATTGATAAGTGCTCTAGCTACTGCAACTCGTTGCTGTTCTCCCCCAGAAAGTTCGTTGGGTTTATGATTATATCGATGAGATAACCCAAGAAAATCCAAAAGTTCTTTAGCTCGTTTTTCTGCTTTATCTTTTGGTGTTTTTTTTATAAATGCAGGAATGCATACATTCTCTAAGGCTGTAAACTCAGGTAATAATTGATGAAATTGAAATATGAACCCCAAATTTGTATTTCTAAAAGAAGAAAGGTTGACTCCTTTTTTCTTTTTTTTAAGAAAAAGTCGAGAAATACCAAAAATTAATAAAGGAACTATAATTAATGAAATTTTAATAGCATTTCTAAGATAGGTATCAACCATATCAGGAAAAAGGAATACACAAAAAATAACAAAGCCCAAATAAACTACTCTGAAGAAAGGTATAATAAGAGAAGAGCTTTTTAATTTATGAATTTTTGATTCTTCTTTTTGAAGCTCAAAAATATCTGATTCATTAATTGTTAATGATGAATCATTTTTGTCGTTATTAGGATTGTCTAATGTGCCAAGGATCTGTAAGAGTGTTGTTTTTCCCGCACCAGAAGCACCAACGATAGATACAATTTCTCCTTTTTTTATATGAAGATCTACACCTTTGAGGACGTGTAAATCTCCGTAGTTTTTATGAATATTTGTTGCTTTAATCATTTACTTTCTATACTTGATGCAGTGAAAGTAATCAATATCATCAGAATCCCCAAGATTATCCTTTAGAAGAACGTTTTAAATTATTCACATCCAAGAAATATACGATTCTTAATGAGAGTGTATGTTGTATTTGTTGCGTAAATAAATTGTCTAAACTTTGACCGTAATCTAGTGTGGACAACTTATCCTCATTAAAAATTTGATTGCGATAGAGTAGGGTAGCCTCACTACCAGGTGCAAACCTCCAATTGAAACTTAAATCAATATTCCAGATATTAAAATTTCTATTTGGATCGTCATCAGAAATATCATAATCAGTTTGAGATTTGGAACCATCTTCATTGAGAAGATAAAACACATTATCTGTATAATCTGCTGTACTCCAAAAGTTTCTGAATCGCAAGCTTATCGATTTATATGGATCAAAATTATAACTAGCATTTAAGGAATTTTCTAAAGAAACTACATCTCGTTTCCCTAGAAAAACATCGGTTCCATTATCATCAACATATCCAAAATTATCAGGGCGATAGAAGTATTCTGATCGCCATATAAGCAATAATTTATCAGAAAATCGATATCTGGGAGAAACCTCTATTCTATAGATTTTTTGAGGGTCATCAAACCATTGTCTTGTTCCAACACTAACATCATATGCAAATTTTTTTCTATAATCAGATGAAATAAACATTCTTCCACCAAGGCTGGGATTAAAAGTTACAAACCTTCCTTTTACTCTTGGTTCAAAATAATTTTTATTTTTTGAATTGTAAACAGTATTTCCTCCAAAAGCAAATCGATTTCTAGCCATAAAAAACCAATCAGCACCAAGGCTATTTTGTGTTTGAATGTTAGGACTATATAATCTACGGTGTCGTGTAAAAATATTAACTCTATAATTATTGAACCATCCTTTGGGTTCAAAAATTTGATATGAGGCATTTATTCTGAAATTATTAAAATTATTTCTAAAATTTACCCCAAGATCATTTATATCATAGGTTGTATTTGATAGATCATGCCCAAACCCATATCTAAATTTACCTTTGATGCGATCAAAATCTAGTTCAGAAGCAAAACCACCTATGTTATCTTTAGGTAAATTTACCTGACTCACCATTGATCTTCCTGTAAGTCGATAGGAATTAGATTTGTTGGTAAGATTCCAAACTAATCCAGTTACGTTTCCATTTCTAAAATCACTTCCTTCTCGAGTTACATTTGTATTTATCAATGATACAGAGGAGTTATTGTTAAATTGCTGATCTAGTACAAAAACGTTATAATTAGTTAGTGGTTCTACTGTTTCTTTTCGATGTGCTCCTGTAATAGTATCTGTAATCTGTATTTCTGTTTTTTCTGTAATAGCATTCAAGAATCCAATACCTAATTTACCACTAGTTCTTCCAGAAACTTTTAGTGCATTAAGCAAATTTATTTTAGAAGGAGCGTCTTCTGCCACCTCATGAGTAGCTAGATCATCATCTGATATTGATTTAGAAGGTTTCCCCCCGATTCTTCTTGAAAAGAATGCATTACCTTTATTAAATAATTCTGTACCTTCAGTAAAGAATTGTCTATTTTCTCTAAAAGTTTGTTCAAAAGGTCCAAGGTTAAGGCGAACTTCATCAAAAGCTGCTTGGCCAAAATCAGGGATAAGAGTAGCATCAAGCGTAAAACCATCACTCAATCCATACTTTACATCCATTCCTGCACTAAAATCAGCTTTATTTTTTTTATCAGTATGAGAAACAAGACCTTGTATAAAAGGAAAGAATGTAAGCCTTGTTGGGGGATCGATATTATGTACCCCTTTTACTAATCCATTATACTGTGTACGTTGCCCTTTGCTATTATCTATAAAATTCCAAGTATATGTTTGATTTCTACTCAAAGATCTTCTGAAAAAATTAATACTCCAATCTTGTATGTCTACTTCAGGAAATCGCAATGCATTATAAGGTATTTTGAATTCTGCGTACCATCCTTTATCATCAAAAGATACTTTAGCATCAAAAACAACATTATAACTAAAATCTTGATTAAATTGATCAGCTCTTGCATCACCTATAGTACCTGCACTAGTAATAAAAAACCTAGTTTCATTAACCCCATCATTATAGGTGTTAATTGCTATACTAAAAAAATCTGCCTGCACAAATATATCATCTCTTTGACTAAATTGACGTAGGATATTTTCAGGTTGTTTATCATGTAAATAAACACCAAAATAAACGGCTTTGTTGTCATAGGCCATTTTTACTTCGGTTTGTAAATCTTTAGGGATTTCACCTTCATTACCAGGTCTCCACATTTTAAATTCACCGTGAGCAGGTAATGTTTGCCATACAGTATCATCTAAGATACCATCAATTTTTGGAGGATTACTTATTCTTTTCGCAATAATTTCTTTTCTTTCTTGCGCAAAAGAGCATAGAGAAAGGAGTAGCAAAAATGTAACAAATTTTTTTTTGCGTAATTGTATAACCATAAACATGTAATAAAAAACTTACTTTTTTGTATTATTTGTAAAACTATGCTTGTAATGTAAGATGTCGTGCTAATAAAAAGTTAAAATAGGGAAAATACCTTATTCTTATGGGTATTTTTGTTAAAAAATGTTAATGTGTTGTTATGAAGGATACTAAGTTAGAGGTGGCTGTACTGGCTGGAGGGTGTTTCTGGTGTACAGAAGCTGTTTTTCAAAGAATAGAAGGAGTTGAAGTGGTCACTTCTGGATTTACTGGAGGAACTATTAAAAATCCAGCTTATAGAGAAGTTACTACAGAAAGAACTGGTCATGCAGAGGCCGTTAAAATAGAGTTTGATACTACTTGTATTAGTTATAAAGAATTATTAGAAATATTTTTTGCGACTCATGACCCTACGACACTCAATCGTCAAGGAGCGGATCGTGGAACTCACTACCGAAGTGCTATTTTTTATACAGATGAGCGGCAACAAAAAATAGCAGAGGAACTTATTGTAGTTTTGGAAGAAGAGAAAATTTTTGATCAACCTATTGTAACACAAATAGCTAGATTCGAGAATTTTTATAAGGCAGAAACACATCATCAAGATTACTATAATCAAAATAGTGATCAAGGGTATTGCCAATTTGTGATCAACCCAAAACTTAAGAAATTAAATAGTACCTTTAAAAATAAATTGAAAAAAGAAATACAGAATTAATTGCTATGCCGTATAAGAATTTTGAAGAGTATAATATAGAAGTAACTGAAGGAGTTAAAGAAAAATTTGAGTCAATTATAAAAGATTTAGGAGAAGATACAACACGAGAAGGTATTGTGAAAACCCCTGAACGTGCAGCAAAAGCGATGCAGTTTCTTACTCAAGGATACCATCAAGATCCTACCGAAATACTAAAAGGGGCAATGTTTAAAGAAGATTATGATGATATGGTTATTGTAAAAGATATAGAACTATATTCATTGTGTGAGCATCATATGTTACCATTTTTTGGAAAAGCCCATATAGCTTATATTCCTAATGGTTACATTGTAGGGCTTAGTAAATTACCAAGAATTGTAGATGTATTTGCCAGACGTTTACAGGTACAAGAAAGATTGACTCATGATATTCTTGAATGTATTAATACAACCCTAAAACCAAAAGGAGTTGCTGTTGTTATAGAAGCTTCTCATATGTGTATGATGATGCGAGGTGTACAAAAACAGAATTCTGTGACTACTACCTCAGGTTTTAGAGGGCAATTTGAAAAAATAGAAACTAGATCAGAATTTTTAAGATTAATTACTGCCGATTTAACATAATATATTTTTGGAATACTCTTTGCTCTAATCATAGTATATTAATCCCTTAACTATTTAACTATGGTAAAAGACAAATACAAAAAATTAGGACTGAGTATTCTTTTTGATGGACTCGGAATGGTAACTTATTTATTCCCAGGCATTGGTGAGTTTGGAGATGTAGTATGGGCACCATTGGCTGGTTGGCTGATGACTAGAATGTATAAAGGCAATGTAGGAAAAGCTGCTGGTGTATTTACACTTGTAGAAGAAGCATTACCTGGCTTAGATGTAATACCAACATTTACAATTATGTGGGTGTACACTTACGTTGTCAAAAAAGAAAAAGTAAAAGATATTATTGATATTGATGTGTCTTAATCTTTAAAAAAACGAGCAAGCCCCATTCTACTAAGCATTTTTTTCTCAAAACCCCAGAAGAACTTAAATTGACCAAAAAGCCATCCTACTATAAGTAATAATACTTGATATACAGGGAATATAAGTAATATTCTTAATGGCCAATAAATCCAACCATTTGTGGTTTCTTGTGCTAGCCCTATAAGAGTTAGTATCGGATCAGAAATACGCGCCGAGGTAGAACCTGTTATAGCAAAAGCTATAAAAATAGCAATAAGTTCCCATCGGTAAGTAATAGCCCATTTTTTTTCAAGAATTTTAAAAAGTTTTAATGTAATATAGAGAAGTAAAAAAAAAGCAAAAAGCATCAAGGCAGATAGTGTTCCGATATAGATACTATCTGTTTGGTTTATTGGAAGTGTGTTCAGCATATATTTGCTGATTAAATATGAAGAAAAGAATAGACTTATAATGCCTAATATAGGAAAAATGAGTTGCCAGTTATATTTTATTTCCCAACGTTTCTTAAATTTTCGCATAGTACAAAAATACGATTAAAATCAAAATGAACCTCTTCTGGAGACAATAAAGCGTTGCTTATATCGCTGCTCAAAATATAAGAAGTAATTATAGAGAAGATAATTTACTTCATATCCATAATGAGTAAAAGAATCATAGTTTATTTGCTGAACATATAGGTTAGGATCAAATCGTAAAGGTTGTAACACTCTTTGATTATATTGAGTAACATATAAATTATTTCTGGTTTCTAAAAACCGTTCAGAATAAAAGCCTCTTGGCCTTTGTGTGACTATCCAAGAATTAAACCCAGGTTCTATTATTAGAATTTCATATTCTAAGCTATCATTAGCAATTCTTATTGTATCAGATTTAGTATTTGTAGAAGTTGCATTTATATTTCTATTTTTTGTAGAGGTACAACTATAGAGTACTATGCCTATAAATAATATATATATTAAATTTTTCATTTGTTGTGATATATCGTTTTTGAAATCAGATCAGATAGAATACTGTTAAAAGTATTTCTTAGGTTTTAATGATTGATATTCGGATATATAGATGTCAAAAAAGGAAGCCAATACTTTGATTAGGAGCTTTTTTTAATCGATCTTATAAAGATATTCAAAAAAAGAATGCGATTATGTTGTAGAAATTATAAAATCTAGTGACGGAAGTAAATTATGTGGCAGGTGATTATAAATTCAAAAAATTGATTTGACTTTCTTCAATTTCATGAATCTCTGTGAGATTTATATCCATACGATACATAATTAATTCTGTAAATCGATTTGTAGCAAATTCTTGATTGTATCCATTTGAATAGAGAATTCCAGCACCATTGCAGTACAAAGGCCCAGCGTATAATTACCAGTTCTGAGTATAGTTCCTGATCGCCTTATCGTTTGGGTAATATTTGTACGAATAAATGAAAATTGTTGCCATTGATTATTAGTGTTAGATGCATGTCTTACAGGATTGCTACGGCAAATACCAGAGTCAAAATGGTCTAATTAATATGAATAGACTACTCCAGCTCGTCGGGTACCAAAAGAAAATTGATTATTAGAAGTAGAATATAGTACAGTACAGTAAGTATAGTACCATTAAATTCAAACACCTTTTTTTATCAGTATCAAATATCAATGCTCCTTCTTTTATTGTTATAGTTGATATACTATTAATATCTGCTGTAGTAGCTCTTGGTAGTACTAATAGTACATCTGCATCAATTTGTGAAATACCATGGATGTAACAAATGAATATTACAAAAAAACAACAATTTTCTCATAGCAATATTAATAGATAAGGGAATTCACAAAAAAAAGGCTTACCAAAGTTTTAATACTTCTGTAAGCCCTAATTTTTTACAATTTCTAATTATAAAAATTAGAAGAAGTTTAGATTATTTTCCAAAAAGCCCACCTAGGAGTCCACCTAATCCGCCTTTTTTGCCTCCACTATTACTCAACAACATACCAGCAACATCATCAAGGATACTTCCATCACCATCTGCATCTAGAAAAGATTCTATTAATGATTGTTGTTGTGATCCTTTAGCTCCACCAGAAAGATTTCCTAATAAACCAGTTAATCCGTTGGTATCTGTTACATTGTTTTGTTGCGCTTGTTTACCAAGAACTCCCATAAGGATTGGGGCAGCTACTTTTAGTATTTGAGCAACAGAACCTGCATCAATACCTGATTTTTGACTTAGTGCATTTTCTACGGCAGGTTGTTTACCTCCTAAGATATGGCCAAGGATACCAGCACCATCATTAGTAACACTTTGGTCAACACCACCTTCAAATAAACCTCCTAGGTTATCCAATATTCCTCCGCTATGTTTACCAGTAATAGCTCCTAATAAACCTGAAGCCCCTTCTGGAGTTGCTGCATTTTTTTGCATTGCTCCCATTAATACAGGCATAGCCATACTTAATAAACTTCCAGTTTTATCCTCAGATTGTCCTGTTTGTGAACTTACACCGTTGATAATTTGTTTACCTACTGGGCTATTCAAAAGTTCTAAAATTCCTGACATAGTAAAATATATTTTTTTTAATGAATTTAAATTTACATTTTTAATATTAAAATTCAGAATTTGAAGTCATTTTATTTTGATTAAAATAGGATGAAATGCAATTTTATAAGGTAAAAAGTATAAAAAAACGTCATTTCCGTAATGGAGATGACGTTTTACTATACAGTTAGTTTTTATAATTAATTCAGAATATCTATAATTTGATCTGCTAGTTCTTGACCAATACGATCTTGAGCTTCACCTGTGGCTGCACCAATATGTGGTGTCAAAGATATTTTGCTATTCATTAATACTTTGATTGCAGGATTAGGTTCATTTTCAAATACATCAAGTCCTGCAAAACCAAGTTTTCCTTTTTCTAAAGCATCTACCAATGCTACTTCATCAATTACGCCACCTCGTGCAGCATTAATGATTCCAGCACCATCTTTCATCTGCTCAATTTCAGGTTTTCCGATAACGTACTCTTTTTGTGCAGGTACATGCAGTGTAAAAAAGTCTGAATTTTTAAGTACTTCTTCTTTAGAAATCGTTTTAATTTTGAAATTCAAAGATTGTCCGTCAAAAAAGTCAATAGGGATTTCTATCTCATCAATAAACGGATCATATGCAATAACATTCATGCCTACTCCGATAGCTATTCTTGCAGTAGCTTGACCAATACGTCCGATGCCAATAACTCCAAGAGTTTTACCTCTAAGTTCTATACCAGAGCCATAGGCTTTTTTAAGATTTTTGAATTTGCTATCACCTTCTAGAGGCATATTACGATTAGAGTCATGTAAAAATCGTACACTTCCGTATAAATGAGCAAAAACTAACTCAGCTACAGAGCCAGAAGAAGCCGCAGGAGTATTTATTACATGTAGTCCTTTTTCGCGAGCATAAGCTACATCTATATTATCCATTCCTACACCTCCACGACCAATAATTTTGAGAGAAGGGCAATTGTCAATAATATCGGTTCTTACTTTGGTGGCACTACGAACCAGTAATACATTAATTTCGTTTTCGTTAATATAACTAACTAGTTGATCTTGAGCTACGGTTGTTGTCAAAACTTTGAATCCCTTATTTTCTAAAGCTTCAATACCACTTTGAGATACCCCGTCGTTTGCTAATACTTTCATTATAATAAATCTTAAGTTTTTAGTTTTACATCTATATTGGTTATGCTTTTCGTTCTAGATCACCCATTACATCAACAAGTGTGGCTACGCTTTCTAGAGTCATTGCGTTATACATACTGGCTCTATACCCTCCAATGCTTCTATGACCATTAATACCATTAATTTCTGCTTCTTTCCACATAGTATCAAAAGTTTCTTTGAGATCCTCATTTACCAGTGTAAAAGTTGCATTCATATTTGATCGGTCTTCTTTGGTAGCAAATCCTTGAAAAAGAGGATTGAGGTCGATTTCAGAATAAATTAATTTTGATTTTTTTTCATTTAATTCTTCTATAGCAGCAATACCACCTAATTTTTTAAGCCATCTCATGGTAAGCATAGAGACATATACAGAGTATACAGGAGGTGTATTAAACATGCTTCCTTTACTGATGTGTACTTGATAATCCAGAATTGATGGAATTTGTCTTTCTATTTTACCAAGAATGTCTTCTTTGATTATAACCAAAGTAGCTCCTGCAGGTCCCATATTTTTTTGTGCACCTGCGTAGATTATGCTAAATTTTGAAAAATCTAATTGCCTTGAGAATATATCACTACTCATATCACATACTAGAGGAGCATTAGCAGAAGGGAATTCTTTTAATTGTGTACCGTAGATAGTATTATTACTAGTAAGGTGTAAATAATCTAGATCATTAGGTATATCAAACCCTTTAGGAATAAAATTAAAATTAGAATCCTTTGATGAAGCTACTTCTACGATTTCTCCAAAAAACTTAGCTTCTTTAAGGGCTTTATCACTCCAAGCTCCAGTATTCAGGTAACCTGCTTTTGTTTGTAGTAAATTATAGGCCGTCATTAAAAACTGAGTGCTGGCTCCGCCTTGAAGAAACAAAGCTTTGTATCCTTTGCCTTCTAGGCCTAATAATTCTAGAGCAAGACTACGAGCTTCCTCCATAACATCAACAAAATCTTTGCTACGATGTGATATTTCTAGAATAGAAAGCCCCGAGTTATTAAAATCTAACACTGCTTGTGATGCTTCTTTAAATACTTCTTGTGGTAAAATACAAGGGCCAGCGCTAAAATTGTGCTTTTTCATGTGATAATGTTTGTTGTTTTTAATAACCACATGGAATCTTTGACAATTAAAATCATGTATCCAATATATTTTATACAATGATTAATTTAATTGTGTCAGTTTCATCAGTAGTTTTATTGTTGTTAATATAGAATGGTTTTATCGTCTTTTCTTTACTTTAAAACAGTCCTAGAAAAAACAAGACAAAGGTGCTAATAATATGATACATATTCGTTATCAAAATGATAAATTATTTAATTAATTTTTGCTAAAAATTGAATTATATCAATACCATCTGCATAATCTGAAAGGCTTGGTTGCTGAGTTTGTCCGAATTCAATATTTTCTGAAGACAAGGATGAACCTACAATACATTGTATCTTATCTTTATCACTTTGTATTTTTAGATTCAATACATCTATTGAATCATACGTTTCGTAAAACACTGTAGCTATTGGAGATGCGTAGTTAGTGTCTTCTTTTAGCATTAGAAAACCGTTTTCTAGTAACTTATAATTACTCATAAGATATACAGCTTTATTATAATCATAATTATTCGCATATTTTGCACCATTAATAATATCATGATAGGGGTATATAGCTTCAAAAAAGGAATCAAAATTATAGCTTGTAGGAACCATTAATTTAGATACACTTCTACAACCTAAACCATAATATCTAAAAATATCTTCTCCTAAAGCATTTAATTGTTCTTTACTTTCGGTTCCTGTAAGAATTGCAATAGAGTTTCTGTTTTTGCGAATAATATTAGGAACTTTACCAAAATAATACTCAAAATAGCGTGCAGTATTATTACTTCCTGTGGCAATAATAGCATCAAAATTTTTAAATTTTTCAGAAGAAAAGACTATTGATTTTTCAAACCTAGGTTCAATTGCAATTAGGTAAGAAGCAAGAAAAGGTAGTAATTGATTATCATTAGAAGATTGTTTTACAATTACATGATGTCCAGAAATCAATACACAAAGAAAATCATGGAAACCAACTAATGGTATATTTCCTGCCATGATAATACCTACTGTTTTTGGCTCGACTTCTTTTATAGTATAAGACGATAACCATTCTGTTAAGTTGTTTTGAGTAAGTGCATTACTCCATTGTTGAATAGAGAAAATAACATTTTCTTCTGTAAACCATCCATTATGATGTACTGCAGAAGTAATCTTATTTGTCATCTTGTCAAAAAAATCATCATTTGCAAGGATACGGCTAACTTTCTCATAACCAGTATTTTTGAATTGATTTAAGAACTTTCCTAATTCAGAAAAAGCTTTGATACGGTCATTTAATAACATCTCTTATTTGTTTATCACTAGTTTACGAGTTATTTTTGTGCTACAAATTTAGAATAAAAAAGAGCTATGGCAATTATAATAACAGATGAATGTATAAACTGTGGTGCTTGTGAGCCAGAATGCCCAAATACTGCAATTTATGAAGGTGCAGATGACTGGAGGTATGCTGATGGAACAGATCTTGAAGGAGATGTTGTCCTGCCTGGTGGAAAAAATGTGAACGCCGATGAGGCACAAGAGCCGGTAAGTGATGAGATATATTTTATCGTCGCTGATAAATGTACTGAATGTAAAGGTTTTCATGAAGAGCCACAATGTGCAGCTGTATGCCCTGTGGATTGTTGTGTTCCAGATGAAGATATAGAGGAAAGCGATGATTTCTTATTACAGAAACAAGCTTTTCTACATAAATAAGAAGGTTTAATATAACTTATAGTATAAAAACCTGCCTTAAAGCAGGTTTTTTTATGGTCATTTTTTAAATTTTAGTATTTTCGTTGCAAAACAACCTCAAATCAAAAAAATAAAAAATGACAAAAAAAATAGCAATCTTTGTTTTATTTACAGTAATCTCTATTACTTCTTATGGTCAGTATCGTTGGGAAGTTTCTGCTGGAGGTACTTTTTCTAAATTGAACCTTGATAATACAGAAACTACTGGAGGAACTGGCTTTTATGTTAATGCTGGATATGGATATGTAATGGGGGTGAGAGCCAGAACTAGTATTGTATTTTCTTTAGACCTTTTACAACGTAATAGTGAGATAGAAGGGCAAGGCGATGCAAAAACCCTTCAAGTTGGTTTTAACCCAAAATTTAGATATTTAACGGGGGATGGTAAAGATAGGTTTCGTGGTTTTATCAATGTAGGACCTTCTTTTAGAGTAAATACAAATTTTGAAATAAACGGAATCGAATTAGAAGACGAAACTTATGAGAAACTAATTATTGGAGGGGTATATGGTGTAGGGTTTTCTCAAATGATAGGAGAGATGTTTGATGTCATTGCAGAAGTTGGAGTAATGAATGATTTTGTAGATAATATTACTGATACTAATAGTAAGTTTTTTGATGTTTATGCAAGGGTAGGAGTCCGATTTAGAATCTATGATGCAAGACGATAAACTTATATAGGTAAGATAAATGATATAAAAAAAGTCTCGAAATTTCGGGACTTTTTTATATTTCCAATATTCTTTCTAATTGATTAGAGAAAGAAAATAATAAGGAAAAAAGTAAAGCGCAATTCCATTTGAGAATGCGCTTCTATAAAAATCGCATTAAGAATGAACTTAATACTCCATTAATGCATCTCTGTATTCTTTAAGATCAGATATATTCATTCTATTATTTAGACTTTTTGTAAGCGAAACCAAGTATTTAAGACTTTCTACAGGATCTATAGTTGTCTCATTGGCTACTTCTGTACCTTCTTCTATAGGTTCGTCATCTGGAATTGGTATAAGAAATGAATTGTTTTGTTCTATATGTTCATAGGTAAATCTAAGGACTTTTACTACGAGTGGAACTTGCTGTTCTAAAGCATACGTTCTTAAATTTTTGAGATCCTCAATAAGTGTATCTGTATTAATACCTGTTTTATCAAGATCTTCCAGAATCTTATCAATTAACTTGATTGCTTTTTTATTTTCCAAATGGGTAAAATTATGTGGATGATTAACTACTAACGATTGCAAATTTAAATTTTTCCTGCTTTATGGAGAATCAATTCAGAGAATTTATTTGCATAAATATTGGTTTTATTTTATTTAATACAATTTAACATTATTTTGATTTTTATCTTAAAATATTGATTATCAATTGTTTATAAGTATTTAGTAGCTTTTGTAAGATTATTCCAGCTAAAGTTTGAGGTAAAACCGTAACCTATTTTGAGACAAACCTCTTTATCTTTGACATGTATTCCAATTACAATTTTTCCCTTACTTTTTTTGTTTTCCCCAACACTTACCTCCTTAATACTAAGGAGGTAAGTTCTTCTTAGGTCATTTCTGAAAATAGATGTAACTTCATGTTTTTAGCTTATTTGTTTGATTTAATGTGTTTTGTGTTTTATTTTTTTTGTTCTAAAAGAGCAATTTCATAATTAGAATCAATTTTTACAGAGTTATTGATAACTTTGACTTTTTTGCCCGAATATTGATCAATTAGCATTGCTCCTTCAGGAAAAATAGAATCAATTTTAATTGTTTTCTCTCCTTTAGCAAGATCTAGTCCAATCACTACTTTATCTGAAACACCATTAATGTTATATTTCCTTGAAAATACATAAGGTTTTTTTGAAATTATTTTGTGTTTTCCTGCTCCTATAGAAGGATGATTTTTTCTGAAAACACCTAATTTCTGCCAATGACTCAATAATGCTTTTATATTTTCTTCTTTTATAGCTTCCCAGTTCATATTTGATCTGAGTGTTGCATCTCCTTCTGCTTCCTCAATCATAAGAGGTCTTGCCACTTCATCACCATAATATATTTGTGATACCCCAGGTGTTAGTAATAATTTGGTAGCAGATTCATAGGTGTTACTTCTATTTTTATCAAAAGGTTCCCCATCATCATGAGAGCTTATATAATTCATAATACTTTTACCAATGAGGCTAGTGTATAATGTTTTACTGTATTTACTGAAGAGTTCTTCATACGATAGTTTTGCGGCATCGTATTTAAACTGAAAATTGATCATATTATCAAATCCTCTGGCAAAATAATCAACTTTACGATCGCCAAAGTCATAATGTCTTTTGCCATCAATACTATATCCATATAATTCACCTAGAACATAGAATTCATTATCGTCAAGTACTTTTTCAGGATTATTTGATTTCCACTCTCTAAAAGCTAATTTAGCTTGTTCGGTAAGAATACTCCAAGCTTCTTCTTCTACATGTTTTACAGTATCTACTCTATATCCATCTATTCCTAATTCTCTAACATAGTCTGTTAGCCATTTTATGATATAGTTTTTTGGAGATCTTTTTAATTTTGTGTTATTAAAAAAAGCATCAATTTCTGCTAACTCTTTCTCTAATCTACCTTCAGCTTTCCATTTATCAATTAATAGTTGAGGAAGCTTTACATTTTCATTACTCTCTGTTTTGATATCAGGTAAATTCTTGACTAAAGTACAGTTAATAGTAGTTTCATAATCTTTATATGTACAATGAGGTGAAGTACGTACCCAACTATCTGGCCATACGGGATCTTCTTTTGTTACTGGGCCCGTATGATTCATTACAACATCCATGAGTATTCTTATACCATTATTGTGTGCAACGTCTACAAGTAGTTTTAAATCGTTATGAGTTCCATAATTAGGATCAATATTAGTCCAGTCTTTTGCCCAATATCCATGAAAACCATACGTATTTCCTGTTCCTTCATTTATGCTTCCATGTATTTGTTCTACCACAGGAGTGATCCAGATAGCATTAACACCTAGTTTTTTAAAATACCCATCTTCAATTTTTTGTGTAATTCCTTTTATATCACCTCCTTCAAACCCTCTTAACTTACTTGTTTTTTTTGTTCTACCTAATACTTTATCATTACTAGGGTCTACGTTGTTAAACCTATCAGTTAGTAAAAAATAAACATTGGCACCTTCCCACACAAAAGGGAGTTCTTTTGATAGCTGTTTATTGCTACTATTTATATCATTAGATTGGGTTGAATCGCTTTTTTGTTTTTCTGAATCACTTTTACACCCAATAATAAGGCTAAAAAGAAAAAAAAGAATTATTCGCATACTTGTGTTCATAGATATTTAGGGATTTAAAATGCTAAACTATAAAATCTCTCTCAGAAATAAGAGAAGTAATGTTTATGAAATTCAAAAAAAACCACAGTTTAATTAAGGAAGAACGATATACTGATTATATTATATGAAGAATTGATAGAATTAATTTTTATTTTTTTATAAAAATACTGTTCCTTTGAAGACAAAACTATAAAAATGATCAAAATTAAGGCTTGGATCTCTGCAGCTAGATTAAGAACATTACCGTTATCGATTTCAGGAATTATAGTTGGTTCGGCTTTGGGACTTCAAGATTTTTTAGGAAGCTCTATTTTTTGGTTGGCTATTGCTACTACATTAGGATTGCAAATTTTATCAAATTTTGCTAATGATTATGGAGATGGAGTGAAAGGAACAGATAATGAAGATAGGGTAGGACCAAAAAGAGCTTTACAGAGTGGTGCAATATCAAAGCAAGAAATGTATAAAGGAATTGTTTTTACAGCTGTTGTAACACTAGTTTTTGCGATTACACTTATATATGCATCCTTTGGGAAAGAGAACTTTTTTTATTCTGTATTATTTTTTGGATTAGGTATTACTGCAATAATAGCAGCAGTAAAATATACGATGGGTAGTTCTGCATATGGATATAGAGGACTAGGAGATGTTTTTGTATTTATTTTTTTTGGACTTGTAAGTGTTGTGGGATGTTACTTTTTGTTTACTAAAGAGTTGAATTTTTATGTGTTTTTACCAGCAATAACTATTGGGGTGTTAAGTACAGCTGTGCTTAACTTAAATAATATGCGGGATTATCAAGGAGATAAGAAAGCAGGAAAAAATACGCTAGTTGTAAAATTAGGGATTGCACATGCAAGAAAATACCATTATACTTTATTAGTGGTTGCTATGTTATCTATGTTAATTTACCTTTATTATACCTATCAAAACAATATAGATTTATTATTCTTAATAGCATTTATACCTTTATTGATTCATATAAAAAAGGTGGTAGGGACTAATGTACCTAAATTATTAGACCCAGAACTTAAAAAGATAGCTTTAACAACATTTTTATTATCTATTTTATTTAGTCTGGGGCAGATTTTTTAATTTAGTGCAAATCTGCTATCATAAGCTATGATAGTATTTTATTATTAAAATAACTAGTCTCATTATCTAATTAATGAAACTAACTTTTATAGAGAACACATGAAAATTACGTTTTACGGGCACAATACTTTATTAATAACAATTAATGAAACAAATGTTTTGATAGATCCATTTATTTCAGGAAATCCATTGTCAAAAGATAAAATAGATATAAATGATATAAAAGCGGATTATATCCTACTTACACATGCGCATCAAGATCACGTTCTTGATGCAGAAGCTATTGCAAAAAATAATAAAGCGATTATTGTTTCTAATCATGAGATAGCAACATATTACCAAAATCTTGGTATAGAAGTACACCCAATGAATCATGGGGGAGCATGGAATTTTAATTTTGGAAAAGTAAAATATGTAAATGCAATTCATACCAGTAGTTTTGCTGATGGTACTTATGGAGGGCAACCAGGAGGGTTTATTATAGAAAGCACAGAAAAATCTATTTATATAGCTGGTGATACTGCATTGACAATGGATATGAAGTTAATCCCATTAAGATATACGTTGGATTTAGCAATATTACCTATTGGAGATAATTTTACAATGGGAATTGAAGATGCTGTAATTGCAAGTGATTTTATCGAATGTGATAAAATATTAGGAGTGCATTATGATACTTTTGGTTATATAGAAATAGATCATAATGTAGCAAAACAAAGCTTTGCTGAAAAAAATAAAGAATTGATATTATTGAATATTGAAGAAAGTATAACGTTATAATGAATGCCAGATATTATAAATATATTCTTCAATTCAAAAGACCAAGCGGTACATCTAGAGGAGTACTAAAAACTAAAGAAACCTGGTTTATTGTAATTAATGATAAAGGGAAAGAAGGAATTGGTGAATGTGGAATTTTAAGAACATTAAGTATTGATGATCGACCCGATTATGAGGATAAATTAAAGTGGGTTTGTGAGAATATAGATTTAGGTGTTGATAGGTTATGGCGTGAGCTTATAGAGTTTCCTAGTATTCAGTTTGGTGTAGAGATGGCATTTAAGTCATTAGAAAGTGAATCTCCTTTTGTATTGTTTCCTTCAACATTTACTCAGGGAAAAGCCTCTATATTGATTAATGGACTTATATGGATGGGAGAAAAAGAATTCATGAAGCAACAAATTGAGGATAAACTAAAAGCTGGGTTTAATTGTATAAAAATGAAAATTGGGGCAATTGATTTTGATACAGAATTAGATTTGTTATCCTATATACGATCACAGTTTTCTTCTGATACAATTGAATTAAGAGTAGATGCAAATGGAGCATTTGCACCCAGTGAAGCATTAGATAAACTAAAACTGTTATCTAATTATCAATTGCATAGTATAGAACAACCAATACGACAACATCAGCATAATGAAATGAAATTGTTGTGTAAAAAGACATCACTACCAATTGCCTTGGATGAAGAATTGATAGGAGTTTTTGATCTAGAGGATAAGAAGAAACTTTTAGATACCATACGGCCACAATACATTATTTTAAAACCAAGCCTCATAGGAGGGCTTAAAGGAACCAAAGAATGGATAGATATTGCATCATCTATGAATATAGGTTGGTGGATTACCAGCGCGTTAGAGAGTAATATAGGTTTGAATGCGATAGCACAATTCACTTATACATTACAAAATAAAATACCGCAAGGATTGGGTACAGGAGCATTGTATACCAATAATTTTGAATCCCCATTAGTTGTTAGTCAAGGAACATTGACTTATGACTCACAAAAAGAATGGGAAGTAAACTACTTAACTTAATAAAAAAACTTACTTATACATGTATATTACTCAAGGAAGAAAAGGAAAATTAGGAATGTGGAAATATATTCCTATTCCTTTAGGATTTATAGGATTAATGGTTGTCAATTATTTAGCAACCAAAATGCTTAATATGGATACAGAAGAAGTGATGAGACAACAAATAGAATCTATTGGTAAGAATGGGTTGTTTCTTCAATTATTGCTACCGTTTGCATTTTTTCTGGGAGGTTTGCTTTTTTGGGTTCGATTTGTACATCAACAAAGTCTTGTATCATTGACAACTAGCAGAAAAAAGATAGACTGGAGTCGTGTGTTTTTTGTGTTTTTTCTAATGGGAGGTTTTATTGTGATTTCAACATTGATAACCTATTATGCAGATCCAGGTGCTTATCAATATAATTTTAACCCCATTCCATTTTTAATCCTTGCTATTATAGCAATATTACTCATACCATTACAAACAAGTTTTGAAGAATATTTGTTTAGAGGATACCTAATGCAAGGTTTAGGATTATCTTTAAAAAATAAGTGGGCTCCTCTAATTATCACTTCTGTTCTTTTTGGTGTAATGCATGCTGCTAATCCTGAAATAGAAAAATTAGGGCCAATTCTTATGGTTTATTACATCGGTACAGGGTTATTTTTAGGGATCATTACTTTGATGGATGAGGGTATGGAGTTAGCACTTGGTTTTCATGCAGCAAATAATTTAGTAACTGTACTCTTGGTTACTGCCGATTGGACTGCATTGCAAACGGATTCTATCTTAATAGATGTTTCTGACCCTAGTGGAGGATATGAAATATTAATACCAATGTTAATTATTTTTCCTGCTTTTATTTTTATTCTTGCAAAAAAGTATAAGTGGACAGATTGGAAAGGTAAACTTTTTGGAACTATAGCTCCTGAACCAGTTTCTATAGAAGTTACAAAAGAATAACATACTCTTTATGTATTCATAACCTGAGAATATTCCAGAAAATGGAAATTTGAATATGTAAACTAAAAATACGTTTCTATATCTATGATTCATAAAAATTTCTCTATAAATAAAAATACGTTGGATAAAGGCGGGCTAAAACATCTTGCGTCTGGTTTTATTAAAGAAGGAGAAGTATATGAGCAAGAAGTAGGAGTATTTCTATTGGATTGGTTAAGTGAAAAAGATCATATAGTTGTACAAACATCTGGTTCTACTGGGAAACCCAAAAAAATAAAAGTATTTAAGGAGCATATGATCAATAGTGCCATAGCAACTGGTAAATTTTTTAAATCAGAAGAAAAAACAACAGCATTGTTATGTTTGTCAGCAAACTATATAGCTGGTAAAATGATGTTGGTAAGAGCAATGGTTTTAGGATGGAAAATAGATTTGGTGCCGCCTAAAACCAATCCATTAGACACCGTGTATAAGCAATATGATTTTTGTGCTATGGTACCTTTGCAGTTAGACAATTCTTTGAATAGACTTCACTTAATCAAAAAACTAATTGTAGGAGGAGGGCCTGTTTCAGAAAATCTAAAGCAATTGGTTCAAGGTATTACAACCAAAATTTATGAAACTTACGGAATGACAGAAACCGTTTCTCATATTGCTGCTAGAAGAATTAATCCAAAGAAGGTGGATAAAAAAGATGCTCATTATTTTAAGGCATTACCCAATATCACATTAAATATTGATGATAGAAATTGCTTACTTATAAAAGCTCCTTTATTGAATGATGATACTATTATTACAAATGATGTTGTAGTGCTAAAAACATATAAAAAATTTTTGTGGAAAGGGCGGTATGATAATGTAATTAATAGCGGAGGTATAAAGTTGTTTCCAGAAGAAATAGAGACAAAACTTCAATTAGTAATCGGACATCGTTTTTTTATTACCAGTGTATCTGATAATGTTTTAGGAGATAAAGTAATATTGGTAGTAGAAAGAGAGTATGATAAAATTGCATATTTAACCTTACAAGAGAGTATTCATAACTTAAAAAACCTAAATAAGTATGAAGTTCCCAAAGAGATGTACTTTATTCCTCGATTTGTAAGTACCGAAAATGGGAAAGTACAACGTACAAAAACTCTGGAATTAGCGTTGGATTCTAAATTGTAAATTTTTTTTGATAAAAATATGGATTGTATTTGTCAATAAAACCTGATGATAAGCTCTTAATTTTTACATTTTCTTGAAACATAAAAAGCAATATTTCCTTTTTACTCAATAAAAAGACTACTTCACTCATTCTTGATTGTTATCTCTTATATGAACACATAGTTTTAGTTTAGAATTAAAAACTATCAACTATGAGACTATTACAATATATTTTATTTGTTTTTTTTATCACAGGAATTTCAAATGCGCAACAAGTAAAAATTACAGGAAAAGTAACAGATGACGAAAGTCTACCATTACCAGGTGTAAATATTAGTATAAAAGGCAACACTAATGGAACACAATCAGATTTTGATGGAAATTACACTATCCTAACAAATATTGGAGATACATTGGTGTTTTCTTATGTAGGATTCGAAATCGCAGAAGAAAAAGTAACCGCGGCCTCTTCTTTGATGCATATTAAATTGATTCCTGATTCATCACAACTAGAAGAAGTTGTAGTTACGGCATATGGATCAAAAAGAGTAAGGAAATCGACAAGTTATGCTGTGTCTAGTAATAAGTCAAAAAGAAGAGGGAGAAAACACAGGCAAAGACGTATAAAGAAGTCGTCGGGGGTACAGGTTGCATTAGAAATCAGAGGAGCTAATCCAGCTTCACGTACAAAACAACCTTTGTATGTAGTAGATGGAGTTCCTGTAGATAATAAAGATATAGCAGTGGTAAACGCAATAGATCCTTCTAAAATAGCAAAGGTAGAAATGCTTAAGAGCAAAAAAGAAACTTCGATTTATGGAACCAAAGCTAAACATGGATGCATTGTAATTACAACGCATTCGGGTAATTACAAAGTACAAAATGATGAGTCATATAGAGAAATTGTCGAGAATGATTTTAAAAGAGTTCATATGGCTCCTCTCTCTACTTTCTCTATTGATGTAGATAAAGCATCTTATAGTAATATTCGACGAATGATCAATACTGGGGTAAAAATTCCTGCTGATGCTGTTAAAATAGAAGAAATGATCAATTATTTTAATTATCAATATGCACAACCCAAAGATGAACACTCTTTTGCAATTCATACAGAATATGCCTTAACTCCTTGGAATATGAAGACGCAATTGGTTAAGATTGGATTAAAAGGAAAAGAGATTCCTCAACATGAAATTCCTGCGTCAAATCTTGTATTCTTAATTGATGTATCGGGATCAATGGGTAATAGTAACAAGTTACCACTACTTAAGAAGGCTTTTAAACTTTTGGTGAATCAATTACGAGAAAAAGACAAAGTTTCTATTGTAGTATATGCAGGAGCAGCAGGAATGGTTCTAAAACCTACATCTGGTGCTAATAAGTATGAGATTAATCAAGCATTACAAAATCTTGAAGCTGGAGGGTCAACAGCTGGAGGAGAAGGAATAAGATTAGCCTATAAAATTGCTAAAGAGAATTTTATAAAGAATGGTAATAATAGAGTTATCCTGGCAACAGATGGAGATTTCAATGTTGGAATTAGTAGTAATAAAGACATGAAAAAACTGATTGAAGAAAAACGTAAATCTGATGTATTTCTAACATGTCTGGGATTTGGGATGGGAAACTATAAAGATAGTAAGTTAGAAACGTTGGCAGATACAGGTAATGGTAACCATGCATATATTGATACTATGCAAGAAGCACAGAGAGTATTGGGAAAAGAATTTGGAGGGACTATGTATACAATAGCTAAAGATGTCAAGATTCAAGTAGAATTTAATCCTAGTAAGGTACAAGCATATCGATTGATAGGGTATGAAAACAGACTTTTGGCAAATGAGGACTTTATCGATGATACCAAAGATGCTGGAGAACTGGGAAGTGGTCATACAGTGACTGCATTGTATGAGGTAATCCCTGTAGGGGTAACAAACAAATACCTGAAAGGGATTGCTGATCTAAAATATACTAATTCAACGATTAATAAAGAGTATGGAGATGAATTATTGACTGTTAAGTTTAGATATAAAAAACCACAAGAGAAAAAAAGTATTGAAATGGTTCATGTTTTACATACAGATACAAAAACTTCTGTATCACAAGATTTTAATTTTGCAGCTTCAATTGCTTGGTTTGGGATGAAATTAAGGGGCTCAAAATATATTGAAAACCAAAATATTAAAGATATAATTGTTTTAGCCGAAACGAATAAAGAAAAAGATAATCAAGGATATAAAGCAGAGTTCATTAGACTTATGAATAGTTATCAGGGATTGTAAGGAGTTAAAAGGTGTTGTAATGGTTATACCAGTTATACTCATGTTTTGGAGTTTGCTTTTTTTAAAATATTTTAAAAAAAGCAAGCAAAATTGATTCTATGTACGAGAATTCCTAATAGAGAATAGTTATATTCGTTGACTGAATTTTTAAATAGTTTAAATTTATAATTAATTAGAATTTTATGAATCGATTATTTGTTTTTTTATTGGTAAGTATTTTGTTATCTGGGTGTAGTTCTGATAATGATGTAGTTGATAATGAAGGAGGTGTTGGTGATAAAGAAAATGCACTATTAACTATTTCTAGAGGTTCAAATCTAGAGTTCTATACAGATGAAATCAAGGATTTTACAGTTGAAGCAGTTATCACAGGTGATGATGGTTCAGTTTTAGCAAGAAACTTTATAGCAACAAGTAAAGAAATAACGTTTAAAGCGGATTACGATACAAATAAAACCTATGATCTACATTTTGTTTGGAGATATATAAAAACTGCGAATGATATAAACCCCAACGATGTAATCAATTATTCTGTGCAAACTTTTTTAGATGTTTCAAACCGAACCTATTTTTATGACTTAAATTCTAAGGGAGAAAGTAGTAATGATTTTACAGGAGTTGCTAAACTAAATTTTAATAATATCCCTAACGATTTAATAAATACAACTTATAGTACAGGGTTTGGTAGTGGTAATTTTGGAGGGGCTTTTACTTCAAATAACTACACTTTTGATTTAGATGTTACGTCAGACAGGTCATTATTGGTGTATGCGTATGGAGAAACAGCAAATAAGGAAAGACGATATGTAAAGAGAGAATTTAGTAATGGGGAGATTGTAACAGAAGATTATAATACTTTGCCAAAAACGATACCAGTACCTATTAGTTATCCAGATTTAAATGATACAGCAGGCTTAAGTACAATAAGAAAATCTCTTTTTGTTTATGGTTTTGATTCATCTACATATTCTCTCAAAGTAGATTCAGATATACAGCTAAACCAAGAAGATCAATTAAAACAGCAATATCATATCCCTAATAATGTTTTTGAGAATTATTCAATAGTTGGAGTGACTAGGTTAGATGATTTTCTAATTAGAACGCATAGATCTTATGGCGATATTAATGAAATTCCAGAAGTGTATACCCCTACAGATTTAAGAGCAACTATTACCAGTTATGACTTTTTGAATTTTGAAGCGAATACTGCAAATAATTATGATTATTTTAAGGTGAGAACTTCGTATTCTAATACAAGTGATGGAATAGCTGCTACAAAAACATTTGTTTGGAATGTATACGGAAAAGCTACCCCAAATATTTCTATTAAATTAATTGATTTAGTTAACAAATTTACCAAAGAAGGAGATGAGTTTGACATTACAGCTTCTGATTTATCAAAGGGGCAGTTGAGCATATATAATACTTCTGTAATAACTGATCAAGATGATTTTGTAGACATGATTATTGACAATAACTCTTCTCTGAACTCAAATAATTTTTCATTTGAGTCATGGATTTCAACTTCTAGAGCTAAAACTAGATCATTTAAATTACCTGAAATGAGTAAATCAGAATTAGAAGATAGATACATCAATTTAAAATACTAATACATCAAACGTATAATTCATTAATTTTTTGTAAAATTATTAAGATAAATATCATTAATAGTCTACGATTATTAAAGTTTAAAATCCTTAATATTACGTAAGCTGCTTTTTTACACTTGTATTACCCCTAAATTAAATTTCTTTTCAATAGGAGCGTGGTCGGCAGCTTCTATTCCCATAGAAATCCATTTTCTGGAATCTAATGGATCAATGATAGCATCGGTCCAGATTCTTGCTGCTGCGTAATAAGGAGAAGTTTGCTTGTCATATCTGGATTTAATTTTATCAAATAACGCTTTTTCATCTTCTTTAGATAATTCTTCTCCTTTCTTTTTTAAGGAAGCAGTTTCAATTTGAGATAATACTTTTGCTGCTTGTGCACCTCCCATTACTGCTAATTCTGCACTTGGCCATGCAGCAATTAATCTTGGATCGTATGCCTTGCCACACATCGCATAATTACCTGCACCATAAGAATTACCAATTATAATAGTAAATTTTGGCACTATGCTGTTACTTACGGCATTTACCATTTTTGCACCATCTTTGATAATTCCTCCATGTTCACTTTTGCTACCGACCATAAATCCAGTTACATCCTGTAGAAATACCAATGGTATTTTCTTTTGATTACAATTGGCAATAAATCGTGTTGCTTTATCTGCCGAGTCAGAATAGATAACGCCTCCAAACTGCATTTCTCCTTTCTTAGTCTTTACAATTTTACGTTGATTTGCTACAATGCCTACAGCCCAACCATCTATTCGTGCATATCCCGTAATAATAGTTTGTCCATATCCAGCTTTATATTCTTCAAAATCAGAATCATCAACAAGTTTATTAATGATTTCCATCATATCATATTGCTCATTTCTGGCTTTTGGTAGTATCCCATAAATATCTTCCTGATTTCCTTTGGGAACAATAGGTTTCGTGCGATTGAATCCTGCTTTATCAAAATCTCCAATTTTAGACATGATATTTTTGATGGTATCAAGAGCATCAGCATCATCCTTGGATTTATAATCGGTAACTCCAGAAATTTCACAATGAGTAGTGGCACCACCTAATGTTTCATTATCAATGGTTTCTCCAATAGCAGCTTTTACCAAATAACTTCCTGCCAAGAATATACTTCCTGTTTTATCAACAATAAGCGCTTCATCGCTCATAATAGGTAAATACGCTCCTCCTGCAACGCAGCTACCCATAACTGCAGAGATCTGAACAATCCCCATACTACTCATCACAGCATTATTACGAAAGATTCTTCCGAAATGCTCTTTATCAGGAAAAATTTCATCTTGCATTGGCAGATAAACCCCCGCACTATCTACAAGATAAATAATAGGTAATTTATTCTCAATAGATAGTTCCTGAGCTCTAAGATTTTTTTTCCCTGTAATAGGAAACCAAGCTCCTGCTTTTACGGTTGCATCATTGGCTACAACGATACATTGCTTACCACTTACATATCCAATCTTTACAACAACTCCACCACTAGGACACCCCCCATGTTCTGCATACATATCCTCTCCAGCAAAAGCTCCAATCTCTATAGACTTAGCATCAGCATCCAAAAGGTAATCAATTCGCTCTCTGGCAGTCATTTTTCCCTTAGAATGAAGTTTTGCTATACGTTTTTCGCCACCACCTAATTTTACTTTGGTCAATCGTCTACGTAATTCTGATACTAAAAGTTTATTGTGATCTTCGTTTTTATTGAAGTTTATATCCATTGTGCCTATTGTTTGCAACGAAAATACAAAAAACGTAGAGTTTATAAAGGACAACCAGATATTTTAAAGAGAGAGAGATGAGATATTAATTATCAAATGTAGTATATAGGAATATTAATAAGTATAGATGTTCTCTTGGTAAATTTAAGTGAGCGCAGGTAAATAGAGGAATGGTTAAATGTTTGTTAATTAGAATAAGACTAATTTATGGGTTGATATAATTATAACATATCAGTAAGTTTGATAAAAGTCTTAATAGCAGATGATTGTATTTTTTAGTAACAAGATAGTATTATTTTGTGTTGTATATACACTTGATTTGTATGATTTCAATACCAATTTCAATACTTATATAATATGTCTTTTTTAGTACCTTGCCCACCGCGGAAAACAAAAAATGTTTGATTATTTCGAGGTATTAAAAACATTACTTGATTCAAAAAAATATAAAAAGAAAAATAATAAATCATAATGAAAGTGATAATAAAGATTTGCATTATTGTAATGATAATAATAATAATAGGTGGTTGTTCTAATGATGATGACACGAATGTTTCTGTTGACCCTCTAGTAGGAACATGGCATATTGTCTATGATATAACAGAGGATGGAAACGGGAAATTTTTTCGGTATGATTCTTCAGAGTGTGAACAAAAATCACACTATATATTTAATGAAGATATGAGTTTTCAGTTTGTAACCTATGATGAAGAAAGAAATAATTTAGGCTGTATGAAAATTAATGAATCTAAAACCGCATTTTGGGAGAAGGTTGCAGATACTAGTTATGTTACACGTGGTAGTATGTATGATTATAGAGACGAAGATCAATTAGAAAAAGAATACACTGAGTACCCCGATAAATATACAATTCATAACGATACTTTGATTTTATTTTACCATAAAATAGAAGGTACAAGTAATAAGTATTATAATCAATTTATCTATAAGCGAGTAGAAAAATAGAGTTGAATACGCTAAATAAATAGATAAATCAAAATGTATATTGTTTTGTTTTTGTAAATTTAAATAACTCATTTTTAGATTTATATGTTTTTGATCTGTAATAGTAAGCTATTCTGATAAAAAACTTTATTACCTGAAAAAGGCACCAAAATATCGTTTGTTAATATATTGTAATAGAGCGGTTAAGGTGTTTTTTTATCTTAACAACTCTATAAAAAACTATGTTTTGACGATAAAATACCGATATTTGCGTCGGTTTATTTGAAAATGTAACTAACCATACTAAACTAAAAAAATAATTTATGGGAATGAATAAAAATACAGTGTTAGCTTGGGCTACTTTTATAATGATATTAGTAGGACTCTCTCTTATTGCACTAGGAGCTTTTAGATACAGAGATGTGTCAGGATACGGTTTTGCAGCTGTTGGAGTAGGCTTTTTTGCAATAGCTTGGGTTTTTAATGCATTAAAAGGAAGAGTATAACACTTTATAAATAATCATCTTATAATATAAATAATAAAAGGGGCTTATGTCAGACGATAAAAAAGTAATTTTCTCAATGTCGGGAGTGAGTAAGACGTTTAAAAGCGCAAATACTCCTGTACTTAAAAATATATATTTAAGCTTTTTTTATGGAGCTAAAATTGGAATTCTGGGTCTCAATGGTTCAGGTAAATCTACATTATTAAAGATTATTGCAGGTGTAGATAAGAACTATCAAGGAGATGTTGTATTTGCTTCGGGATATACTGTTGGTTTATTAGAACAGGAACCACAATTAGATCCAGATAAAACCGTATTAGAAGTTGTAAAAGAAGGAGTTGCAGAAACTGTTGCGGTTCTAGATGAGTACAACAAAATAAATGACATGTTTGGTTTGCCAGAGGTATATGAAAATCCTGATAAAATGCAGGAGCTTATGGACAAGCAGGCAAATCTACAAGATCAGATAGATGCCAGCAATGCATGGGAGCTAGATACCAAGTTAGAAATAGCAATGGATGCACTTCGTACTCCTGATCCTGATAAAAAAATAAGTGTATTATCAGGAGGAGAACGTAGAAGAGTAGCACTTTGCCGCCTTTTATTAAAAGAACCAGATGTGTTATTATTGGATGAACCGACCAACCATTTAGATGCAGAATCTGTACATTGGCTAGAGCATCATTTGCAACAGTATAAAGGAACAGTAATTGCTGTAACTCACGATAGATACTTTTTGGATAATGTTGCTGGATGGATACTAGAGTTGGATAGAGGAGAAGGGATTCCTTGGAAAGGAAATTACTCTTCATGGTTAGATCAAAAATCAAAACGACTTGCAAAAGAACAAAAACAGGCTTCTAAACGTCAGAAAACATTAGAACGTGAGTTAGAATGGGTTCGTATGGCTCCAAAAGGAAGACAAGCGAAACAAAAAGCACGTTTGAGCAATTATGATAAATTATTAAGTCAGGATCAGAAACAGGTTGACGAAAAAGTAGAAATTTATATTCCTAACGGTCCAAGATTAGGAACCAATGTTATTGAAGCTAGTGGTGTAAGTAAAGCTTTTGGAGATAAATTGCTTTATGAAGATTTAAATTTTAATCTTCCTCAAGCTGGTATTGTTGGGATCATAGGACCCAATGGTGCTGGTAAAACTACCATTTTTAAAATGATTATGGGAGAGGAACAACCCGATAAAGGTAACTTTACTGTAGGTGATACCGCTAAGATTGCGTATGTTGATCAAAGTCATAGTAATATTGATTCTGAAAAAACCATTTGGCAGAATTTTAGTGATGAGCAAGAGTTAGTAACGATGGGCGGTAGGCAAGTGAATTCTAGAGCATATCTAAGTCGTTTTAATTTTAGTGGAAGCGAACAAAATAAAAAAGTATCTGCACTCTCAGGAGGAGAACGTAACAGATTACATTTGGCAATGACGCTAAAAGAAGAAGGAAATGTATTGCTTCTTGATGAACCTACCAATGATTTGGATGTAAATACCCTGAGAGCATTAGAAGAAGGATTAGAAAATTTTGCAGGATGTGCTGTGGTTATTTCTCACGATCGATGGTTTCTAGATAGAATATGTACCCATATTTTGGCTTTTGAAGGAGATTCACAAGTTTATTTCTTTGAAGGTAGTTTCTCTGATTATGAAGAAAATAAAAAGAAACGTTTGGGTGGTGACTTGATGCCAAAGCGTATTAAGTATAAGAAGTTAGTAAGATAAGTTTTAAACTATTTGTTTTCTGTGATTACTAAAAATATAAAAAGAGTATGTTATTTCATCATATTCTTGATACCAATACTTGTCTTTTCTCAAAAAAGAAAGGCTGTTTTAACACTAAATGATAATTCTGTTCATAATGGTTTAGCGATGATTAAACATAATGATAAAATTGTGTTTTGGCATAGTAATGAAGGAGGAAAAGTAAAGTATAACTATGATCAAGTAAAGCAAATTATAATTTTTGATAAAAAAGGAGAGTCAACAAAATATACTTACAAAAAACAACGAGGAAAGAAAAAGTACTTGTTGTTAAGAATTTTAGTTGATGGAGGTTTATTGTTTTATGAGTTTGATGAAAATATATATTTAAATAGTTATTCATCTTCAATCCATATGCATACTAAAGAATATTATATTTCAAAAAAAGATCAAGACTTTGTAGATCGTATTCGGGTGGGAATAAAATTTAAAAAATTTGAAAAAATAAGTAATGTTTATTTTAAGGATTGTTCTGATTTAATTTCTAAAATTGAATCTAAGTATTTTGAAAGAGATGATCATAAAGGTGTAAAAGATCTTGTGATCTATTATAACGAGAATTGTTCTAATTAGATTATATAAAACTTTAAATACTATTAAAATGTCATTTACAGATATAAAAGTAATTGCTTTTGATGCAGACGATACCCTATGGGTAAATGAAACTTTTTTTAGAAAAGCAGAAGAAGAGTTTTGTGAGTTATTGGTAAAGTATATGCCTGTAGAAAAAGCAAATAAATTACTTTTTGAGGTAGAAATGCAGAATTTGCCTATATATGGATATGGTATTAAACCTTTTACTTTATCCTTGATCGAAGCTGCAATCAAAATATCTAATGGTAATATGACCATAGATTTGGTGCAGAAGCTTATTGAAAAAGGTAAGCAGATGCTTGAGGAGCCTATAGAGTTGATCGATGGAATTGATAAAACGTTACATACCTTATCAAAAAAATATCGATTGGTAATGGCTACCAAAGGAGATTTATTAGATCAAGAACGCAAATTAATAAAGTCTGGATTAGAGAATTATTTTCATCACATAGAAATTGTATCTGATAAGACTGAGATGCATTATCAAAAATTGGTAAAACATCTAGATATTTCAGAAAATGAATTTTTAATGGTTGGTAACTCTTTAAAATCAGATGTGTTACCTGTTTTAAATATCGGAGCACATGCATTTCATATCCCGTTTCATACTACATGGGTACATGAAATGGTGGATGAAAAAATAGAGCATCCCAATTTTAGGAGCCTTGCCAAAGCTACCGATCTACTAGAGATATTATAAAGATTTAACTTTCACATGAAATTACCATTTTATACGGTAATTTCATGTGAAAAATTATATCGTTCCATATCTGCAATAAAATTATCGATCTGTTCATAAGAAACATTAGGCATACAAATAATATGTGACTGTCCTTTTTCTGTTGCCAATTGCCATTTATTTATAATTTTTGAATTGGGTGCAGGAAAAACGATAGTAATAGCATTAGGATTTCTCCAAGCTTCTATCCCCAGTTTTTTTAATTTATCTTCTGTATACGATGCTACTGCAAGACTGTGCTCTGTGCGCTTTGTAAAACCTTCTATCCCTAATTTTTTTATAGCATACCATAAAAATAATGGAGTGTGCCCATTTCTAGACCCTGTAATTGTAGCATCAGAACTACCGATATATGCTATTCTTCTTGCAATTCTATCTCTATTATCTTTTCTTACAATCACTACTCCTGATGGCATAGGTGACCCTATAAATTTATGACCACTTATAGAAATACTATCAACACCATCTTCAAAATCAAATTCTGGTCTAGGAGAAACAAATGGAGCAAAACCACCAGCTAAAGCTGCATCGGCATGAATATAATGCTTTTTGACTGCCATATTTTCTATAATTGTTTTGATTTTTCTAGTATTATCCTTGGCTTCAGTCATGGTAGTACCAATATTTGCAACCACAATAACAGGTCTGTGTCTGTGATATCCAATAGCTTCTTGTAGGTCATTATAATCCATCTCACCATTTGGAAGCGATTTTATAATAACGTAGTCTATATTGAGTAAGGTTACGTTTTTTTGAATACTATAATGTGTAGCTTCAGAGAAATAAACCATTCCTTTTGGATGTAGTTCTCTTGCAACGTATAGTCCATAAAGATTCCCTTCTGAACCCCCATTAGTTACATATCCCCAAATATCATCTTCATGCGCTCTAAACAAATTGGCGAAAAAATTTACAACTTCACGTTCCATAGCTCTTGAATCGACCCGATAGGTAGATTCTCCAAAAGGATCTCCTAAATTATTTAGTGGAAATTGTAAAAAAGGTGTTAATTCTGAATAATCAAAATCTTTTGAGACTGGATATCCCAAAAAGTTCTGAGTGGTATTTTTTATGTTGTTGTATAACTGTTCTAGTTGCTCTTGCTCTTGGCTATGTAATTTCATGACTGAATTTATAATTCGCCCAAAATTACAGGTTTGTTATTTATTTTCCTTTAAATGGTATTATTTTAGAATATAATTCTTTAAATATTGCTTTTTGTTGTTTTTTATTCTTCATAGGGATAGTGTGTTGTTTATTTTTAGAATAAGATTCTTAGGTCTAGTGTAGGAGGGTAAAGAGTATTTTTTACTAAGTGAAAAATCATGAAACGAATGATTTAATAGGTGTAATTTTTATGTAGTTGATTATGTGATGTTTATTTTTATAACTTCTCCTGTTTGCATTGACCCTAGATGAATATCTCCTACTCGTATTCTTACCAATCGCAATGTAGGAAAACCAACAGCAGATGTCATTTTTCTAACCTGACGAAATTTTCCTTCACGTAGTGTAATAGAAACCCAACTAGTAGGGCCATGTCTATCATCTCTTATTTTTTTTGCTCTTTCAGGAAAATTTGGTACACTATCTAATTTGATTGCTTTGCATGGAGAAGTCATGTGTTTTTTTCCGTCAAATCCAATTTCTAGACCTTCTTGTAGTGATGCAATAGCTTCTTTGGTAATGTCTCCATTTACCTGTGCATAATATTCTTTTTCTATAGAGTTACTACATATACGATTACTGGTTTTTCCATCAGTTGTTAGTAATAATAAACCTTCAGATTTTTCGTCAAGCCTTCCAATCGCCATTATTCTTTCAGGGAAATCATGTAATTCGCCCAACAACTTTTTTTTATTTTGCTTTTGCCCATTATTTACAAATTGACTTAAATAACCATAAGGCTTGTAAATTTTGTAATGATCATGTTTTTTGTCTTCAGCGGTAGCACTCATTCCTAAATATATATAGAAGCTCCTTAAAAAAAAGCCTTTTGCGGTTGTAAAATTACATCTTTAGTTGTATTATTTATATAGATAGGATCAAAAAAGGTTTATGTATGGCAAACCCTTTTTTGATTGTTATTATGTTATAATTGTTATTTTGCTTTTGTATTAGGGTACCAATCTAGTTGTATAACCTCTATATTAGGGTCTATGGATACTAGTTTCTCAAACTTCTTAACATCACTTAAACCTTGTGGCCCTCGAAAATGATACGGGTACACCTGTTTTGGTTTAAACTCAAGAACAGCACTGGCAGCACTTTCTACAGTCATAGTATAAGGTAGGTTCATGCATATAAACGCCATATCTATATATTGTAAAGCTCTCATTTCTGGGATATCTTCTGTGTCTCCAGAAAAGTAAACACGCTTTTTACCTAGGGTAAGGATATAACCATTACCTCTTCCTTTTTTATGAAATTTTAAAGCTTCTTCTCGTAAATTATACATGGGGATGGCTTCTATAGGGATGTCTTGTATTTCTTTTACATCACCGTTATTCAAGATGATCAGATGGTCTGTATATTTTGCAGGAAGTTTTTCGGCTACAGCTTGTGGCGCTATTATTTCAGCATGTGATAAATCTAGACTATCTAATGTTTCTATATCCATATGATCACCATGTACATCAGTAATAAGAACTAAATTGGCAGGTTTTTTATCTTTAAAAGGGGCGAAACCTCCTGTAGGGTCTATGTAGATTGTTTTTTCTTTCCATTCAAGGATAGTAGTTGCATGTTGTATTGCATGAATAGAGATGTCACTTTTAGGTTTTTCGGGTGTTTTTTGAGGTGCTTGTAAGGTAGTTTCATTTGTACTCTTAGGAGCTTCTTGTTTTTCTGATTTACAATTCAAAAAAACAAGACCAACTAATGCAATGTAAAGGGGGTAAAACTTCATGACAAATTGATTTTTGTGTTTAATTTGGATTTAAAAGATAAGAATAATGAATGATATATAAGTGGGGAGGTCAGGTATATTAAGGGAGGAGATACTATTTTGAAATTATTTTATTGGTACTCCACTGTAAATATGAGGAATACAAGAAGGTTTTGTTGTACGTGTAATTATGCGTTAATTTTGTTTTTTTAAGTCAAATGCTTTCAAAAGGGAGAGATTTAATTACTTAACCATAATTTAATAGCCATTGTAATTACCATTATGATTAAAAATTTTTTGACCAATCCTTCTCCTTTTTTTACAGACCACCGACTGGCAATCCATCCGCCTGAAGCATTTCCTATAGCGAGTACAAAACCATAGATATAATCGATTTGATTATTATATATAAAAACAGCCAGGGCTCCAATGGTGTATATAAAAACTACAAGTGCTTTGATGGCATTTGATTTTACAAGATTTAAATGATTTATAGAAGTTAGTCCCAGCAAAATAAATATTCCAACACCAGCTTGTATAAATCCCCCGTAGATACCAATGAGAAAAAACACAAATATTGATATCCAAAGATGCTTCCCTTGTGTCCTATCTGCTAAATCCTGAACATTTATTTTTGGTTTGAATACCATAAAAAGAACAACGATAATCATTACAATGGCAAGAATTTTATTGAATGTATCCCCTTTGATATCTACCGCAATTCTAGCACCTATTAAAGAGCCAATAAGTGCAGATATACCTAGATATATTCCAAAAGAACTAGGTTTAATGCCTTTGCTTTTGAAACCAGCAATAGAAAAAATAGATTGAATGAAAATTCCGATACGATTTGTGCCATTTGCTACAGTAGGAGGTAACCCCATAAAAATCAATAAAGGTAATGTGAGTAAAGATCCTCCTCCTGCAATGGTATTAATAACTCCTGCAATAAACCCAATACATGCTAGGATAAGAAGGAGTAAATATTCGTTCATTGAGTTTTATAAATGATAAGTTGTGTACTATCTACTCAAAAATAAGTATTTCTTTAAACTATAAATATAAATCCTATTGAAAAATAAGAAATTAACTTTTGAGAAAACAGAATTGTAAATTCTTTTGGTATAACTTCTCAAACTATTGTAGATTTACCTAATTAATCAAAACCATATATAACGTTAAAGCACTACATAAAATAATCCCGTTCCTTCAGGTTTTTAAAGAAAAAAAATACAATCGTTCTGTTTTTAAGGCCGATAGTATTGCTGGTGTTACAGTTGGTGTAATTCTTATACCACAGGCTATTGCTTATGCATTGCTTATGGGGGTATCACCTATCTATGGGCTATATGCTTGTTTGGTCCCTTTATTGTTATATGCTTTTTTTGGTACTTCTAGGCAATTAAGTATAGGCCCCGTAGCAGTTACAGCAATTTTGGTCATGAGTGGTGTAAGTCAGCTTGCAGAACCATTTACAGAAGAATTTATAGAATTGGTAGTGTTTTCTGGCTTTTTGATAGGAGTATTACAGCTTATGATGAGTGCCTTGCGAATGGGGTTCTTGGTAAATCTTATTTCTCAACCTGTTATCTCAGGGTTTATCTCTGCAGCAGCAATTATTATCATAGTCTCTCAGCTAGAACAAGGGTTAGGGCTTGATATCCCTGATTTTAAGCACACCTATGAAACTATAGGTTATGCGATTTATCACTTGTCAGAAGTTAATTTAATCACACTAGGTATTTGCTTATTTTCTATTGTAGGAATTACTGTGTTAAAAAAATGGAAAAACTCTTTTCCTGGTGCCTTGATGGTACTTGTTGTGACAACTTTGATAACCTATTTCTTTGATCTTGAAAATAAAGGGGTTGCTCTTATTAAAGAGGTACCAAGTGGATTACCCTCTTTTGCTATTCCGGAAATGAGTTACGATACTATGGTTGCTCTTACTCCTTCTGTACTTACTGTTACTTTTATTGGATATGTAGGAAGTATTGGAATTGCAAAATCTATGGAAATGAAAAAAAGAGATCATACCATACGACCAAATCAGGAGTTATTTGCTTTAGGTATAGCCAAGGTTATTGGAGCTTTCTTTCAGGCAGTACCTTCTTCAGGAAGTTATAGTAGAACAGCAATTAACGATAAGGCAGGAGCTAAAACAACAGTATCTTCTTTTGTTGCAGCGCTCATGGTAATATTTTCATTACTATTTTTAACATCATTCTTTTATTATATTCCAAAAGCAGTGCTAGCTGCAATTATATTGGTATCTGTATTGAGTTTAATTAATTTTAGTGAAGCCAATTACTTATTTCGCCTTAGAAGGCGAGATTTTATAGTAATGATTATCACTTTTGTTGGAACATTAGTTTTTGGGGTAGAGAATGGTATTTTTATAGGAGTTGTATTATCATTTGTATTTCTTCAGTATTATAGTGCGCGCCCTCATATTGCAGAGTTGGTAAATATACCTCAAACTACATATTATAGAAATATTAATAGATTTCCTGATGCAGTACAGTCTGAAGTGTATTTAATTATACGCTTTGATAATCAGTTGTATTTTGGTAATTCAAGTTATTTTAAAGATGCTATTTTAGAATTTATCTCTAATCGAAATCCTCTACCTAGTTTTTTGATTCTAGATAATACAAATATGCATGATATAGACAGTACTGGTTTGCATGTGCTAGAAGATATTCAGCAATACCTAGACGGATTAGATATTCAGTTATTGATGGTGGGAACAATTGGCCCTGTAAGAGATTTCTTGAAACGATCAGGTTTTACAGATGAGTTAGGAGAAAATCGGTATTACTTAACAATTTCTGATGCTGTAGACTATGCTGAGAATCGTACTCAACACAAAGAAAAACATAAAGCAGCTGTGCAATTTAATGAGAAAAGAAGGTCTTTTCTGGATTGATATGATGCTTGTTGATAGTAATAAGCAATACAATTTAAGAGATTTAGGATCAATCTTCTTCGTATAAATGTAATTTCAAACCCATTCCGTAATTGGTATTATTGTTTTTGATAAGGTTGTTGTTTTGACTATACTTACGATCAAAACGTTGCCAAGTTCTATTCTTAAAAAATACTCTTCGTGTAAATGTCTTATAGGTATTTATTTTATCTGTAAAAGGAAGCAGAGGTCTAAATGTTGTAGACACCTTTACTGTACCTTTACGGGTTTGAATTTCACTATATTTTTTGGTTTGTTGTAGCTTTCCATTTTTATCTGCATACCCCATTACTTGTATAGAAATGAAGATGCCTTCTTTGGGGATAAAAACTTTGTACTCAGAAATATCAAGCTCAAAATTAGATTTATCTTTATCAGAAACATTAAATATAATGTCCTCATAAGGTAATCTTTTATCAGGATACCCTTTATTATTTTTATAAAATTGCATTTTGAATAGTGTCGAAAACGATTGGTCTTTTCCAGAGTTGCGATTTGATGATTCTGTTTTAATAGGAAGGTATATAGATGCAATTTTGGTAGATTTATCAGAATTTTTAGGAAAAAAAACTGCGATTTCAGATTCTACTGTAGGTAACCAACTCTTGAAATAATCATTATGTACAATAGAAGCTAATTTACGAGTCTTATATTTTCTTTTCTTTTCTGCTATGATATATACCTCTTTGAGCTCTGCTATATTTTGAGGTAACATTATTTTTTGAGGTAATGAGGCTGTTGACAAGGCTATTTCTTTGTGCCCTACAGCAGATATATATAATGAGTCTATATCGGGATACCATTTTTTTGAAAACCGAAAATTACCATCACCATCTGCAAATGTACCATTTCCATTTCCAAAAGAAATTGTAGCATAAGATATAGGCGTTTTTTGCACTGAGTCAAGTACAACGTAAGTCTGGGTATAGACAATTTGAGCTAAAAAAAGCAAGAATATTGGGGGTAGCTTTTTCATTTAAAATTGGGGGATTAAAGAAACTAAAATAATAAAATATATTCAAAATAATACGATTATCATGCCAAAGAGTTTTGGTAAGCCATACTCTTTTTATAATAATTTGTTTTTTATAAGAATAGAATTTAAGGAAGATCGTTTTCTTGTATAATAGATAAAATAATTAATTAGCCATTTATTACTTTATAATAAATTATATTTATGGTATATTTTAATATACTATAAATATTTTTAAGCTTTTTAAAGTATAATTAATTATTCTTAATAAGTAATACTATTATTTTTTTTATTAAAGTATATAAAGATATACTTTATTTGTTTTTTAATGTTTTAATGTATATTTTTATATACTTTAATAAGTAATAAATGAAATTGAATAATCTTTCAGACGAACAAGTATTAATAGAACTTACTCGCAGAGTAAAACAAAAGCGTTTAAACCGTAATGTGACACAAGATGAACTATCCAAGAAAGCAGGGGTGCATGTGCAAACGATTAAGAATTTTGAATCAGGAAAAACAACAACCTTATTAACTTTTATTCAGGTATTACGCGCATTAGGGGATTTAGATGTGTTTGATTCTTTTTTTCCTGATCCAGGGGTTAGTCCAATTGAGTTGTTGAAGCTAAAAGGAAAAGAGAGAGAAAGAGCATCACGTAGTTATAAAAATAAAAATGAAGACCCGTCATGGTAGATGTAATAAAAATTACTCTGTGGGGAGAAGAATTGGGAGCATTGAGCTGGGATAGTGATAAGAAATTCGCGTCTTTTGAATTTTTTTCTTCGTTTTTAAGTAAAAACCTAGATGTGTCCCCAGTACATATGCCGATACGATCATCAGCAAAAAAGATATATAGTTTTCCTAGAATAAATGAAGACACTTACAAAGGGTTACCAGGGATGTTATCTGATGTTTTGCCTGATGATTTTGGGAATAGATTGATAGATCAATGGTTGGTACTGAATAATATTCCAAAATCTCAATTTACACCTCTTGATCGATTGTGTTATATAGGTACTCGCGGTATGGGAGCCTTAGAGTTTCAGCCAGCCAAACGAATAGGGCAGGTGCAGGTCAATACGTTAGAGGTTGATAAATTAGCCAAATTAGCAGAGAAAATACTTAATACAAGAGAAAAACTTACGCTTAATCTTTCTGATACAGAACACCTTAATGAGTTAATTAAGGTAGGAACTTCTGCAGGAGGACAACGTGCAAAAGCTATTATAGCGTATAACTCAAAGACGCATGAAATACGATCGGGACAAGCTATAGCTCCAGAAGGGTTTGAGCATTATATGTTTAAATTTGACGGGGTGAATGATGCTACGCTCGGAGACCCAAAAGGGTATGGGAGAATAGAATATGCATATTACTTGATGGCATTAGATAGTGGTATTGATATGGAACACTCTTTATTGTTTGAGGAACATGATAGAGCGCATTTTATGACAAAGCGTTTTGATCGTTACCATAATCAAAAAATCCATATGCAAACATTATGTTCGATAGCGCATTTTGACTATAAATCCCCAGGTTCATATTCTTATGAAAATGCTTTTGAAATAATGCGTCAAATGAGGTTGTCTCATATTGATGCTATACGGTTGTATAAAAGGATGGTGTTTAATGTTATTGCTCGTAACCAAGATGATCATACAAAAAATATCTCTTTTTTAATGAATAAGAAAGGGGAGTGGAAATTATCTCCTGCTTATGATGTAACATATTCATATAACCCAGAAGGGATTTGGACAAGTATGCATCAGATGTCTGTAAATGGTAAGAGAGATAATTTTGTTATGAAAGATTTGATTACTATAGGAGAAAAAATAAGTTATAAAAACTGTAAAGAAGCAATAGAACAAGTTATAGAGGTAGTGTCTAACTGGGGAATGTATGCTCAAAAAGCTGGAATTCCAAAATCACAAGCAGATGTATTAGCTAAAGCATTTCGATTGAGCTTATAATGGCTTTAGTTTTTAAATTACATTTGCTGCTATTATAAATTATGCTGTAAAGACTGATAGTTATGATTAATGACAAAATTTGTCTGAAATAGCCTAAAAAAATATAAGGCAGATGAAAAAAGCAATCTATTTTATGCTTCTCAGTGCTGTGTTTTTTACAACATTGAATTTGTTTGTTAAGTATTTGGCAAAGTTTGGTGGAGCACAATTAGTTTTTTTTAGAGCCTTAGGCTCTTTATTTTTTACAATGAGTTATTTGCTGTGGAATAAAATTCCTATGTTAGGGAATCAAAAGAAGTTATTAATATGGCGTGGATTGGTAGGGTTAACTTCTATGGGGTTGTTTTTTATGTCTGTAAATTATCTTCCTATTGGCTCAGCAGTATCATTGCGATATTTGTCACCAATTTTTGCTACAATTCTGGCAATATTTTTTCTTAGAGAACGAGTGAAACCAATACAATGGCTGTTTTTTTTGATGGCATTTGGGGGGGTGTTAATGATAAAAGGATTTGATCCAAATATTGACTCTTTTGGTTTGTTACTAATATTGGGGTCTGCTCTGTTTAGTGGAGTGGTGTTTGTGTTGATTAATAAAATAGGTAGAGATGATCATCCTGTAGTGATTGTTAATTATTTTATGTGGATTTCTGTAATAATAGGAGGTATTCTTTCTGTTTTTAATTGGACAACTCCTGTTGGAGTAGAATATTTACTGTTACTGTGTTTAGGGGTCTTTGGATATTTTGGTCAATTATTTATGACCAAAGCATTCCAATTACAAGCTACAAGTAAAGTAGTGTCTCTTAAATATGTTGAAGTTCTTTTTACGATGGTTTTTGGAGTCTTTTGGTTTGGTGATGTATATCCAATATTGAGTATTCTGGGAACATTTTTGGTGATCGCAGGCTTGGTGTTAAATATCATGTATCGCAAAAAATAATACTAATGTAAATAGAGAAAAAGTCTATGGTTGATAATTGATCACTATCGTCATAAAGATCAAAAGAACTTTAGGGATTTGAATAAAATTATAATTTTGTAATTAAATATGAACCTAAAAATGTCAATAAAATTATCAACCATAGAGCCTTAACTAAGAAAAATCTTCCCTGAGATAGTACATTAGCTTACCTTTATCAGTAAAGCTTTTTATTGCTAAAATCTCATCTGTAAGTTTGTTATAAATTACTTCAACAAACAATAAATCTACATAGAAAATAGAGTAATAAAAATCTCGATTTCTATCGTTAATTGTAAAAAGGTGAATACCTCTATTCCAAAGGTCTTTGTATTTGTTATCTAAATGTTGAGCATTAAACTCTTGCTCTAGGGTAGTTTTACGCATAAGTTATTCAATTTTTAATTTGAGGGATTATAAAACTACGGAAAAACCGTAACAAAAACAAATTATTTTAATGTAATAAATTGAAAAACAATGCTTTTGAGCTAAATAATTGTTAAGGTTGTATTGTTGTGATGATGTTTTTTAATGGTGTATTTCAGAAAAGTAAATTTCTCTGTGACATAATTATAATTAACGAAGGTTTTGGTATTTTATACCTATTTATCACTTTTGATTAGGTTTTTGAAATTTATAGCAGGGATACGAATAAAAAAAATAACGAAATATGGATGATTTTTTGTCATTATTTTGGAAAAAGGGAAATTTGTCGTACACCCAGAAATAGTCAACCAATAGATAGTGTCATTGTTTTAGGTGTTAAAAATCAAGAGTTTGTAACATCAATAAAAATCCCCTTTAAAAAATTTCTAAAGACAGATGTTATTTTAATGGTGATAAATGATAATTTATAATATTATATTTCTGGGTTTCATCATAAAGTTAATGCTTTGTATGAGATGTTTGGCCCAGTTGCTACTACTGACTGTTTTCTGATTGATTCATATACGATCAATGATAATCAACATACTCGTAAGGTGTTTAAGTTCTATGGAAGATTAATAGCTGAAAGAAATGATAGTGTCTATAGAATTTCAAGCACAAATGACATGTATAAAATAGAAATAGAAAAATATAGGATCAGTAAAGAACAAGCTGATAGTATCTGCTACGAAATAAATAAAAAATATAATAATACAGGCTATGGAGTAGATTATGGATTAGAAATAATTAAAAATAAAAGCTATTATCTGAAAGGAATTTTTAATGAAAACGGAGAAATAGAAATAGTGAAAATCAACACAGAAACTGGAGAGTTTACAAAAGGATTAAAAAACTATCCTTATAAAAACGAATAAATATTAAAGAACTTACAATAAATAACAATAATTATTTTGGTATAAACAAGAAGATTGATGTGTGAAATACCTTATTGTATGATGTTTAATGTATTTACTTTGGCGATAGAGTCACAATTCTCTACGAGCATTGTAAAGCTTTTTTCTTTGGTAAAACCTTCTATAAAATAAGTTCGACAAGAATCTAGGTTTGTATTACTCTTTCCAAAATCTACACTACCAGAAGTAAGAATCTCTCTTAAGTTAGAGGTATCTATTTTGTGTATTTTCATAGTTGTTAGTGCTTGTTGAGAAAAAGATTTTTTCTTCATTCTTATGTTTTTTAAGACTCTTGCTGTTGGGCTATAGTCACAAGAAGCTTTTTTTCCTCCTAGAAAGAAAAATAAAAGAATAAGACCGATAACAAAGCCTCCTGAATAGTAAAATAATCGATGTGCCAGTTTCATAAACTTAATGAAATATTATGGTGCCAAAAGTAAGTAAATTTTCGAATTTAAAGTAAGAAACCATACAAAGTTAATAGAGGGATTGGTGTTGTTTTATAAAATCAATAAATTGATATCTCTATAAGAAAGATCAAACCAATCGGCAATTGGTTTACTGGTTAGAATTCCACGATAAAAATACAACCCATTTTTAAGACCTCTATCAAAGCGAACGGCATTTTCTATTCCTCCTTCTTCACCAATCTGTAAAAGATAAGGAGTAAAGATATTACTTATAGATAGAGAAGATGTTCTTGCATAACGAGATGGTATGTTAGGAACACAGTAATGTAATACTCCATGTTTATCAAATGTAGGGTGGTCATGAGAGGTAACTTCACTAGTTTCAATACATCCTCCCATATCGATACTTACATCAATAATTACAGCTCCTGTTTTCATACGTTCAACCATGGTCTCACTAACTATAATAGGAGCTCTGTTTTTTCCTCTGATTGCCCCAATTACCACATCACAACGACGTAATGCTTTTAATAGGTTTTTGGGTTGAATGGTTGAAGTGTATAAAGGTCTACCAACATTTGTTTGTATGCAACGAAGTTTGGTAATAGAATTATCAAATACTTTTACATTTGCTCCTAGACCAATTGCGGATCGTGCAGCAAATTCACCAACAGTACCAGCGCCAAGGATTACAACCTCTACAGGAGGTACTCCGCTTATGTTACCCATCATCAATCCAGAACCATCGGTGGTTGCGCTACTCATCAATTCAGAGGCGATAAGAACAGCTGCTGTTCCTGCGATTTCGCTTAAAGCTCTTACGGCAGGATATGCTCCATCAGTATCACGAATGAATTCAAAACCTAATGCGGTAATTCTTTTTTTGGCAAGTTCTTGAAAATATTCTTTGGATTGGGTTTTTAGTTGCAGAGCAGATATTAATACAGTTTGCGGGTTTATATGTTCAAGCTCTTCAGTAGAAGGTGGTTCTACTTTGAGTATAATTGGACATCCAAAAACTTTAGTTTTATCATTTGTGATTTCTGCACCAGCTTCACTGTAATCTTGATCGGTAAAGCTTGCTCCAGTTCCAGCATTGGATTCTAGTAATACTCTATGGCCATGAGTGGTTAGTGCCACAACAGCATCGGGGGTAAGGCATACTCGCTTTTCCTGATAGTGGGTTTCTTTGGGTATACCAATAAAGAGTTTTCCTTTTTTGCGAGCTACTTCAATCATTTCTTCCTGAGGAAGTAGCTGTTCTTTTGTAAAAGGAGATTTTGATGTGCTCATTTGTGTGAAATTCTGTAACTCAAATTACGAATAAAAAACTCAAGAAAACAAATAGGATTTCTATTAGAGCGTATAATTTTATAAACCACTCTTTATTTTTGTAAAGAAAGAACCCTTTTGTTGTCTTCTAGAATGCTTATTTCCAAAGTTGTACTATTTTCTGGTAACAACTTAGATATTTTTTCTGACCATTCTATAAAAACCCAAGCCCCAGAGTCAATATATTCTTCAAAACCAATTTGATGTGCCTCTTCTTCATTTTGAATTCTATAAAAATCAAAATGATAGATTAGCCCATCGTTGCCCATGTATTCATTTACTAAAGAGTAGGTAGGGCTAGAGATTACATCTTTCACTCCGAGGTGTTTACAAATTTCTTTTATTAAAGTAGTTTTACCCATTCCCATTTCGGCATTAAAAAGTATAATTTTATTTGTTGTATTTAAAATTACTTTTTCTGCCACTTCAGGTAGATCTTGTAAGGTGTATTCTATTGTCATTTCTATATTTCTATTTGCTTGAATCTAGAATACTGTGAGATTACATTATCTAGGGTTCATTACTATAAAAGGGATCACCATTTCTTCTAAAGAAACACCACCGTGTTGATATGTGTTTCTGTAATAACTAACATAATGATTGTAGTTATTAGGATAAGCAAAGAAATAATCTCCTTTGGCAAAAATAAAAGAACTACTCATATTTATAGAAGGTAAATGCACAGTTTTTGGGTTGGTGGCTTCTAAAACTTCTTTTCTTTCATAAGTAAGGCTTTTTCCTGTTTTATAACGTAAATTAAGACTGGTGTTTTTATCACCTATTACTCGTGATGGATTTTTTACATTTATAGTTCCATGATCAGTAGTGATCAATAGCTTAAAACCTAATTGTTGTGCTTGTTGAATCATTTCTAATAACGGTGAGTTTCTAAACCAACTCTGTGTTAAAGATCTATAAGACTTGTCGTTTGAAGCTAACTCTTTGATAACTTCCATTTCGGTTTTGCTATGAGAAAGCATATCAACAAAATTATACACAACTACAGTAAGATCATTGTTTTTTAACCCTTTAAAATTTGCAGCTAACGTTTTACCTGATTTTTCATTAGTTATCTTATAATATTCATGTTTGATATCAAGGCCTAGTCGTTCTAATTGAGCGGTTAAGAATTCGTTTTCATTCATGTTTTTCCCACCTTCATCAATATCATCAAGCCATAGGTCAGGGTGTCTTTTTTTCATTTCAGCAGGCATTAATCCTGAGAAAATCGAGTTCCGAGCGTATTGAGTAGCTGTAGGTAGAATACTGCAATATGCAATTTCTTGTTCCTTTTTATAATAATTATTAATGGTAGGTTCAAAAGCTTTCCATTGATCGTAGCGTAAATTATCTATAACTACTAGGAGGGTAGGTTGTTCTTTACTTATTTCTGGAATTACTTTTTCTCTAAATAATGTATGGGACATTACAGGAGCATCGCTTTTTCCATCAAACCAATCAGGATAGTTTTTATCTATAAATTTGCAAAACTGTGTATTGGCTTCTACTTTTTGAGATTCTAAAATCTCGAACATGCCTGTGTCTTCGATGTTTTCAAGCTGTAGTTCCCAGTAAATTAGTCTTTGGTATAGATCAATCCATTCGTCATAAGAATTTACCATTGCCATATCCATGGCTATCTTTCTAAATTCTTGTTGATAATTTGAGGTAGTCTTTTCTGAAACTAATCTAGAGTTATCCAGATTCTTTTTTAAACTAAGAAGAATTTGATTAGGGTTAACAGGTTTTATAAGATAATCAGCAATTTTACTACCAATAGCTTCTTCCATTATGTATTCCTCTTCACTTTTGGTAATCATTACCACAGGAATGCCATCTTCTTTTTCTTTTATTTCTGATAAGGTTTCGATTCCAGAAAGACCTGGCATATTTTCGTCTAGAAAAATGATGTCAAAATTATCATCATCTATGATGTCTAATGCCTCTGTACCACTTTGGCATTTAGTTACCTCATAATTTTTCTTTTCCAAAAATAGAATATGTGGCTTAAGTAAATCAATCTCATCATCCACCCACAGTATCTTTATTTTACTCATTAAGTCTTATTTTTATCGTTTAATTACTTATTTTATTTATAGTAAAACTATAATAGTTTAAATTCATTTTTGAAAAGTTCAATTATGCCAGGCATATATGTATATTTGTTTCCGTAAATATGAAAGGAACTTGAAAAAAAGGAATAAGCTCAAAATATTAAACGATCCAATTTACGGTTTTATTACGATACCTAACGAACTAATTTTTGATCTGCTAGAACATAAGTACTTTCAGAGGTTACGTAGGATTTCTCAAATGGGATTATCTTACCTCGTATATCCAGGAGCACATCACACTCGTTTTCATCACGCTTTGGGATGTATGCATCTTATGCAAAAAGCAGTGAGAGTTCTTCGTTTTAAAGGGATTGATATTTCTGAAGAAGAAGAAGAAGCACTTTATGTAGCGATATTATTGCATGATATAGGTCACGGACCTTTTTCTCATGCTATGGAGCATAGTATTGTAGATGAGGTTAATCATGAGAAGATTTCTCTCATGTTTATGGAAAAAATTAATGCAGAATTTAACGGTAGTTTAACGCTTGCAATTCAAGTTTTTAAAGGTGAGTATCATCGTAATTTTTTACATCAGATGATTTCAGGGCAACTAGACATGGATAGATTAGACTATCTAAAAAGAGATAGTTTTTATACAGGAGTTGCAGAAGGAAATGTAAATAGTGAACGCCTGATTACAATGCTTACTGTCATTAATGATGAATTAGTGGTAGAAGAAAAAGGGATATATTCTGTAGAAAAATTTTTGTTAGCCAGACGATTAATGTATTGGCAAGTATATTTACATAAGACAAGTTTGGTTGCAGAGAACTTATTGATTAGAGTGTTGCAGAGAGCAAAAGAGTTAGTTGATAATGGAGTAGAATTACCAGCAAGTAATGCGCTATCTTTTTTCTTAAAAAATAAAATTACCGCAGAGAATTTTACTACAGACGTTTTAGAAACATTCGCTAGGCTTGATGACTACGATATTGTTTGTGCAATGAAAGAATGGGTTTATGCAGAAGACTTTGTTTTAAGTAAACTATCTACTATGATTATTGACCGTGATCTTCTCAAAGTAAAAGTAAAAAAGAAGGCATTTGGAAATAATAAGAAAGAAAGCCATATTGAAAAATTTAAAAATAAATATAAAATTTCTGAAGAAGAAGCTCGTTATTTTATTTTTGATGGGATAATTTCGAATCAAGCTTATCACCTTAACAAACAGAATATAAATATTTTATATAAGTCAAGGAAAATAGTTGATATTGTCAAAGCTACAGATCAGTTTAATCTAGAAGCATTGTCAAAACCAGTAACTAAATATTTTATGTGCTATCCAAAGCATAAACATTAATACATTTTTTATACTTTTGCTAGAATGATTTTTACAGCCACACAAATTGCGGGTATTTTAAACGGAGAAATCGAGGGAGATGAGACTGTTGAAGTGTCCAAACTAGCTAAAATAGAAGAAGGAACAAAAGGGTCACTAACCTTTTTGTCAAATCCTAAGTATACACAATACATATATTCTACAGATGCCTCGATCACTATTGTAGATAAAACCTTTGAAGCAGAAACAAAGATTAAAACTACCTTGATAAGAGTAGATGATGCATATAAGGCTTTTTCTCAATTATTGGAGTATTATAATATGGTCAAGATGAATAAAGCGGGTATAGAACAACCTAGTTTTATATCAGAAACAGCATCATTTGGAGAAAATATTTATTTTGGAGCATTTTCTTATATAGGCGATAATGTTAAAATTGGCGAAAATGCCAAGATTTTTCCTAATGTATATATAGGAGATAATGTCACAATTGGTGATAATATTATTGTATTTGCTGGAGCCAAAATTTATTCAGAAACCATAATAGGCGATAATTGCGTAATTCATAGCGGTGCTATAGTAGGAGCAGATGGCTTTGGTTTTACTCCTAATGAAAAAGGAGAATATAGCAAAGTGCCTCAAACAGGTAATGTAATTATAGAAGATAATGTAGATGTAGGAGCAGGAACTACTATAGATAGAGCTACTCTTGGATCTACAGTCATACATAGAGGTGTAAAACTGGATAATCAAATACAAATTGCTCATAATGTAGAAATAGGAGAGCATACTGCAATTGCAGCACAAACAGGTATTGCTGGATCAACCAAGATCGGTAGACATTGTTTGATAGGTGGGCAAGTAGGTATTGCTGGACATCTTGTTATTGGTAATAATGTTAGAATTCAAGCTCAATCAGGTATAGGAAGAAACATAAAAGATGGAGAAGCAATACAGGGATCTCCTGCCCTTGGTTATTCTGATTATAATAAATCCTATGTACATTTTAAGAATTTACCTAAAATTGTAGATAGAATATACAAACTAGAGAAAAAAGAAAATAATAATGATTGACGTTGTGGTAAGCAAACAAAGAACCATTAAACAGGAAATAAAACTTACAGGTGTAGGCTTACATACTGGAAAAGAAGTGACCTTAATATTCAAACCTGCACCAGAGAATCATGGATACGCATTTTGTAGAATTGATTTAGAAGGTAATCCTATTATTGAAGCAGATGCTAATTATGTAATAAATACACAAAGAGGTACAAATCTGGAAAAAAATGGAGTTAGCATACAAACATCAGAGCACGTATTGGCTGCTTGTGTTGGGTTAGAGATTGATAATCTTTTGATAGAGCTAGATGCTTCTGAACCCCCTATAATGGATGGTTCAAGTAAGTTTTTTGTGAAAGCATTAGAGGAAGCAGGTATTGTAGAACAAGAAGCAGAAAGAGAAGAGTATATTGTAAAGGATGTAATCTCTTATACCGATGAAGAGTCAGGTAGCGAAATTATTGTAATGCCATCTGATGAATATCAAATTACTACAATGGTAGATTTTGGTACAAAAGTTTTAGGTACTCAAAATGCATCATTAAAACATCTATCGGATTTTAAAAAGGATATTGCAGATGCAAGAACTTTTAGCTTTTTGCATGAACTAGAGATGTTATTAGAACATGGGTTGATTAAAGGAGGAGATCTTAATAATGCTATAGTGTATGTAGATAAAGAGTTAAGTCCAAGTACAATGGAGAAACTAAAAGTTGCTTTTGGTAAAGAATCAATTGCGATTAAACCCAATGGTATTTTAGATAATTTGACATTACACTATCCTAATGAAGCTGCTAGGCATAAATTATTAGACGTAGTAGGAGATTTAGCATTAATAGGAACCAGAATTAGAGGGAAGATAATAGCAAATAAACCTGGGCATTATGTAAATACTCAATTTGCTAAAAAGCTTTCTAAAATTATAAAAATTGAGAAACGAAATAAGGTTCCTCAGTTTGATCTTTCCAAGGCACCACTTATGGATATTAATAAGATCATGAATATGCTGCCGCATAGACCACCGTTCTTATTGATAGACAGAATACTGGAAATGTCTGATAATCATGTTGTTGGAATGAAGAATGTAACGATGAATGAACCGTTTTTTGTAGGCCATTTTCCAGGAGCACCAGTGATGCCAGGAGTATTACAGATAGAGGCAATGGCTCAAACAGGAGGTATCCTAGCATTGAGTACAGTACCAGACCCTGAGAATTACCTTACCTATTTTATGAAAATAGATAAAGTGAAATTTAAACAACAAGTGTTGCCGGGAGATACCTTAATTTTTAAATTAGAATTGATAACGCCAATTCGTAGAGGTATATGTCACATGCAAGCTTTTGCTTATGCTAATGGAAAATTAGTAACAGAAGCAGAACTTATGGCACAAATCGTAAAATCAAAATAATCATAAAAAAAGAAACTATAAAACTATTAAGAGTTTAGTAGTTATGTAGATTTACTATTTTTTATTAAACAAATTAATTGATGAATCAACCGTTAGCATACGTTCATCCAGGAGCAAAAATCGCAAAAAATGTTGTAATAGAACCTTTTACAACCATTCATAATAATGTAGTGATAGGAGAAGGAACTTGGATAGGCTCTAATGTTACTATTATGGAAGGGGCACGTATTGGAAAAAATTGCAGTATTTTCCCTGGAGCTGTTATTTCTGCAACACCTCAGGATAAAAAATTTAATGATGAAGATACAATAACCGAAATAGGAGATAATACTACAATTCGTGAGTGTGTTACCATTAATAGAGGTACAACAGATCGAATGAAAACCAAAATAGGAAAGAATTGTTGGATTATGGCATATTGCCATATTGCACATGATTGTATTGTTGGGGACAACTGTATATTTTCTAATAATAGTACGTTAGCTGGCCATATTAATGTAGGAGATTATGTAGTTTTAGCAGGAATGGCTGCAGTACAACAATTTTGTAGTATTGGTAATCATGCATTTGTTACAGGAGGATCTTTGGTTCGTAAAGATGTCCCTCCTTATGTAAAAGCTGCTCGTGAACCTTTATCGTATGTTGGAATTAATTCTATAGGCCTAAGAAGGAGAGGATTTACTACAGAAAAAATAAGAGAAGTACAGAATATATATCGAATTTTATATCAACAGAATTATAACAATTCTCAAGCAGTACAAATTATTGAAGCTGAGATGGAGGCAACTCCAGAAAGAGATGAAGTTTTAGAATTCATTAAGAATTCTCAAAGAGGAATTATGAAAGGATATTTCTCTAATTAGAGAGTTTGATATAAATAATAATCATAAGAAATTAAAGAATAATGGCAAGTACTAGTGATATCAGAAATGGATTGTGTATAAAATACAATCACGACATTTTTAAAGTTATTGAATTTTTACACGTAAAGCCTGGTAAAGGACCTGCTTTTGTACGTACAAAGTTAAAAAGTGTAACTACAGGAAAGGTAATAGATAATACTTTTTCTGCAGGACATAAAATAGATGATGTGCGTGTAGAAACTCATAAATTTCAGTATTTATATGCAGAAGGAGATACTTTTCATTTTATGAATACAGAGGATTATAATCAAATTACATTAGAAAAATCTACGTTGGATGCTCCTGGTTTATTAAAAGAAGGAGAAGTAGTAACTATAATTATCAATTCTGAAGACCAAATGCCTCTTTCTGTAGAAATGCCTGCAAGTGTAATTCTAGAAGTTACTTCAACAGAACCAGGAGTTAAAGGAAATACAGCTACCAATGCAACGAAACCTGCAACTGTAGAAACTGGAGCAGAAGTAATGGTTCCTCTTTTTATTAATGAAGGAGATAAAATTAAAGTAGAAACAGAGAAAGGTACTTATAAAGAAAGAATAAAAGAATAATCCTGTATCCCTCTTAATTCTTAATAAATGAAATTCCCACAGACACATACTTTACAACAAATAGCTACTATTATATCTTCAGAATTTGTTGGAGAACCTGATTTCCCAGTTTTAGGAATGAATGAAATTCATGTCGTTTCTTCTGGAGATATTGTCTTTGTGGACCATCCTAAATATTATGATAAAGCGCTACAAAGCGCTGCTACCGTAATTTTAATCAATAAGAATGTAGATTGCCCAGAAGGTAAAGCATTGCTTATTTCTGATGACCCTTTTCGGGATTTTAACAAACTTACTCAGTATTTTAAACCTTTTGAGAAGACTAATTCTTTAATTTCTGAAACAGCAACAATTGGTCAAAATACAATTATACAACCAGGTAGTTGTGTGGGTAATAATGTAAGTATTGGCGATAATTGTTTGATACATGCTAATGTAAGTATTTATGATAATACAGTAATAGGTAACAATGTAACAATACATGCTGGTACAGTATTAGGCTCAGATGCATTCTATTATAAAAAACGACCAGAAGGTTTTGATAAATTAATTTCAGGAGGAAGAGTTGTTATTAAAGACAATGTTGATTTAGGAGCCTCATGTACTATTGATAAAGGAGTTACAGGAGATACGATTGTTCAGGAAGGAACCAAGATAGATAACCAAGTGCATATAGGACACGATACCGTAATAGGGGAAAAGTGTTTAATAGCCTCTCAAGTAGGTATTGCAGGTTGTGTAGTGATAGAGGATGAAGTTACAATTTGGGGTCAGGTAGGTATAACAAGTGCTATAACTATTGGAACCAAAGCGATTATTTCTGCACAATCAGGAGTAAGTAAGTCACTAGATGCAAATAAAAGTTATTTTGGAACGCCAGCAGATGATTTTAGAAAAAAATACAAAGAAATAGCTTCTATACGGCAGATTCCAGATTTAATAGATAAACTGAATAAAAATGAGTGAAACAGTAAAAAATATTGTAAGGTCTTTTTATGAGACCGATCTTATTCATATTACCGAAGTTTTTTCTAAATATTTACACCCCGAAATAGAGTTATATTGGAATAGTAGTTTTGGATTCAATAAAAAAGATTTCAAAGATATTATAAATATGTTTAATGAGATGTCTTCATCTTTTGACTCATTACGATGTGAAATCAGCCATCTTATAGCAGAAAATCAAACCGTCACTGTTCGGTATACTTATTTTGTGAGGACTATAGAAAGACCAGATAAAGAAGAGGCCGTAGCGCACGTTATTACCATCTGGGAATTAAAAGATAATAAATTATATAGAGGATATCAAATAAGTCAACAAGGAGATCATACTTCTGAGAACATGATGTCATTTATGTCAAAATAATTAGATTAAATAACTTATAGACTTTGTTTTATAGTATTTATAATATTTTGATATTCATAGAAAAGTAAAAGCTTGAAAAATAAAAAAAATATTTTTTTATTTTTCACTTTAACTATAATGTTCAAAAGCTTACTTTTGAAACTCTTTAAAAAAAATAAAAAATCATAACGCAATGAGTGTTTTAGTTAATAAAGATTCGAAAATTATCGTACAAGGATTTACTGGTAGCGAAGGTACTTTTCATGCAGGTCAGATGATAGAATATGGTACTAATGTTGTTGGTGGAGTTACTCCAGGTAAAGGAGGGCAAACTCATTTAGATAAACCTGTATTTAATACTGTAGAAGATGCAGTGAAGGAAGTAGAAGCAGATACTACAATTATTTTTGTACCGCCAGCTTTTGCTGCAGACGCAATTATGGAAGCAGCAGATGCCGGAATAAAAGTGATTATTACTATTACAGAAGGTATTCCAGTTGCAGATATGATTAAAGCATCAGATTATATCAAAGGAAAAGATTGTAGGCTTATTGGGCCAAACTGTCCAGGGATCATTACTCCAGGAGAGGCTAAAGTTGGTATCATGCCAGGATTTGTCTTTAAGAAAGGAAATGTAGGTATTGTTTCAAAATCAGGAACACTTACATATGAAGCGGCAGATCAAGTAGTAAAACAAGGATTAGGTATTACTACTGCAATTGGTATTGGAGGAGATCCTATAATTGGTACTACAACCAAAGAAGCTGTAGAGTTATTGATTAATGACCCAGAGACATCTTGTGTTGTAATGATTGGTGAAATTGGTGGACAATTAGAGGCAGATGCAGCTAAATGGGTTAAAGAGAGTGGAACAACAAAACCTGTAGTAGGTTTCATCGCTGGAGAAACTGCTCCTGCTGGTCGTACTATGGGACATGCTGGTGCTATTGTTGGTGGTAGTGAAGATACTGCAGCAGCCAAAAAAGCAATTATGAGAGAATGTGGAATACACGTTGTTGATTCTCCTGCTGAAATTGGTAAAAAAGTAGCAGAAGTATTAGGATAAAAAAGAAATAACAGATACATAAAAAAAGCCTCTTGATTTAATTCAAGAGGCTTTTTTGTTTGGAGTAATTATTTGTTAAAAAAATATTAAATATTGTAACATTACTCCAAACTACACGTATTATAGTGAATTAATAGTTAACTAACTCGTTAATACTAACTCAGGTGACAACAACACCACAAAAACAACAAAAAAATAAATATGAAATTTATTAAATTAACTTTACTACTACTACTTACTATTATTAGTCTAGGTAGTTGTAAAAAATCATCAGACGACACCAAAACTTTACAAGGGATTAAAGTTGAGAAACACACTGATGGATTTGGTTTTAATTATGAAACCATTACTAATGATCCAACAGGATTACGATTATACACTTTAGATAATGGACTAAAGGTATATTTGTCTAAAAATGAAGAAGAACCAAAAATTCAAACATTTATTGCAGTACGTGCTGGTTCAAATTATGATCCTAAAGAAGCTACTGGGCTTGCACACTATTTAGAACATATGGTTTTTAAAGGTACTGATGAAATAGGTACCCAGGATTTTGAAAAAGAAAAAGTGTTGCTACAACAAATATCTGATTTATACGAGCAACATAAATCAGAAACAGATGAAGAAAAGAAGAAAGAAATCTATAAAAAAATAGATAAAATTTCTCTTGAAGCATCAAAAATTTCAATATCCAATGAATATGATAAAATGATTAGCTCCTTGGGTGCAGAAGGAACAAATGCACACACTTGGTTTGAAGAAACGGTATACAAAAATAAAATACCAGCAAACGAACTTGATAAATGGCTCAAAGTAGAAAGCGAACGTTTTAGTCAATTGGTACTACGTTTGTTTCATACAGAATTAGAAGCCGTTTATGAGGAATTTAATAGAGGACAGGATAATGATGGAAGAAAAATGTATGCAGCAATGCTAGAAGGATTATTTCCTAACCATCCTTATGGGCAACAAAAAACAATAGGGACTTCTGAGCATTTGAAAAACCCCTCTATGGTTGCTATTCATAACTATTTTAATAAATACTATGTGCCTAACAATATGGCAGTAGTATTAGTTGGAGATTTAGATTTTGACCAAACCATTCAAAAGGTAAACAAGTCTTTTGGTAGCTTCGAGAAAAAAGAGGTAGTACATCCAGAATTACCAAAAGAAGAACCAATAACAAGCTCAATAACCAAAGAAGTATTCGGGCCAACAGCAGAATCAATTTCTGTCTCATTTCGTTCAGATGCTATAGGAACAAAAGAAGAGAAACTTCTTACGCTTGCTGATATGTTATTGACAAATGGGAAAGCAGGTTTGATTGATTTAAACTTGAATCAAAAACAAGCAGTTCAGAATGCAGGATGTTTTCCTACTTTTTTGAATGATTATGGATATCATCAATTTTCTGGACAGCCCAAGGCTGGTCAAACGCTTGATGAAGTAAAAGACTTGTTGCTTTCTCAAATAGAAAAATTAAAAAAAGGAGAGTTTGATGAGTGGATGTTAGATGCTGTAATTAATGATTTAAAACTAAGTCAAACAAAAGAGTATGAGAATAACACAGCTTTGGCTTCTGCATATTATAATGCATTTATTCATAGAGAAGATTGGAAAGACAAAGTAGAATTCTTGAATGAACTTAAAAAAGTTTCAAAACAAGAATTAGTAGATTTTGCTAATAGATTTTATAAAGACAATTATGTTGTTGTTTATAAGCGAAAAGGAGAAGATAAAAATATTGTCAAAGTAGAAAATCCAGGAATAACTCCTGTAGAGTTAAACAGAGATAAAGAGTCTAAGTTTGTACAAGACTTCAAAAAAATAGAATCTTCGTCTTTACAACCAAAATTTATAGATTATAAAACGGCTATAAAATCTACGCAAACTCAGAGTGGAATTTCAGTTTCTTATATAGAAAACAAAAACAATGATTTGTTTGACCTTAACATCATTTTTGATTTAGGATCTGATCATGATAAAAAATTATTAATAGCTTCAGGATATTTTGATTATTTAGGAACTGATAAATATTCTCCAGAAGAACTTAAAAAAGAATTTTATAAATTAGGAATTAGTTATAGTATTAATTCTTCTGCTGATAAAACTATTGTTGGTGTTTCTGGATTAAAAGAAAATTTGGATAAAGGATTGATTTTATTAGAGGATTTATGGAGAAATGCAGTTCCTGATCAAGAAACATATGACAAATATGTAGATCAAATATTAAAAGAAAGGGAAGATAGTAAAACTCAGAAAGGAAATATTTTATGGAGTGGTCTTCTTAATTATGGTAAATATGGTAAAAACTCAAGATTACGTAATATATACACATATAAGGAACTGAAAAAGATTAACCCTAAGGAGTTGATTGATAAAATAAAGAACCTTACTACGCTAAAACAACGTGTATTTTATTATGGTAAAGATGTAGATGCAGCAATTGCATCTTTAGATAAAAATCATATTATTGAAGGAGGTTTAAATGACTACCCAGAAAAAATAACTTATACAGAAAACGAAACAGGGGGTAATGTTTATTTTGTAGATTATGATATGGTGCAGAGTGAAATGTTGTTTTTGGCAAAAGGAAAAGAATTTGACCCTAAAAAAATGGCAGCTTCTAGTTTGTTTAATACATATTTTGGGAGTGGACTTTCTTCTATTGTTTTTCAGGAAATAAGAGAATCAAAATCGTTGGCATATTCTGCGTTCTCTCAATATAGTAACGCGAGTCAACAGGAGGATTCTAATTATTTGTATGCATATGTAGGTACTCAGGCTAATAAAATGCCAGAAGCAGTAGATGCTATGATGGAGTTATTGACTAATATGCCAGAAGTAGAGGCACAGTTTAATCAAGCTAAAAAAGCAACATTAAAGAAAATTGCTGCTAAGCGAATTACAAAATCAAATATATTTTGGTCATATGAAAATCTTAAAAAAAGAGGGATCGATCATGACAATAGAAAAGAAATGTATGAAACTATAGAAAAGATGACATTGGCAGATCTTAAATCATTCTTTAACGAGAATATAAAAGGAGAATCTTATAATATCCTTGTTATTGGTAATAAGAAAGATATCGATATGAAAGCATTATCAAAATTAGGAGCTGTAAAAGAAATGGATGTTGATTACCTTTTTAATTATGAAAAAGAAATAATAAAGCAATAGTATAAAGTATTAAATAAAGATGTTTATAAACCCTGTGAGAAATCACAGGGTTTATTGTTGATGACCTATTTGTAATTCTTATATTTGAATTCATATTTATAAATTGATATACACAACCAAAAACATAGAAATATAAAGAATGAATCTTTTACAAGGTAAAACGGCAATTATCACGGGAGCTACTCGCGGTATTGGCAAAGGAATAGCAGAAGTTTTTGCACAACAAGGTGCTAATATAGCTTTTACATATAGTTCTTCTGTTGAAGCAGCAAAAACTCTAGAAACTGAATTAAACAGTTTAGGAATCAAAGCCAAAGGATACCAAAGTAATGCTGCAAGTTATGAGCAAGCTCAGGAATTAGCAGCAGATGTTTTAGAAACATTTGGTAGTATTGATATTTTAGTAAATAATGCTGGGATCACAAAAGATAATCTTTTGATGCGAATGAGCGAAGAAGACTTTGATAAGGTGATTGAAGTGAATTTGAAGAGTGTATTTAATATGACAAAAGCCGTTCAAAGAACGATGCTAAAACAACGTAAAGGAAGTATTGTAAATATGAGTTCTGTTGTTGGAGTAAAAGGAAATGCAGGGCAGGCTAATTATGCAGCATCAAAATCTGGGATTATTGGGTTTTCTAAATCTGTAGCACTAGAACTTGGATCAAGAAATATTAGAAGTAATGTTGTTGCACCAGGATTTATTGAGACAGAAATGACAGGTAAACTAGATGAAAAAGTAGTAGAAGGTTGGAGAAATGCGATCCCATTAAAAAGAGGAGGTACCCCAGAAGATATTGCAAATACATGCCTCTTTCTAGCTAGTGATTTGAGTGCATATATTACGGGGCAGGTGTTGAATGTTGATGGAGGTATGCTTACCTAATACTTTATAGTACTATAAAGAATGCAAACAGAAACAATTTTATTGATCATAGCAGCTGGTATAATCGCATTGATTATTGCGCTATATCAATATTTATATAGAGCAAAAAACAGGAAAAAAAAGCTCCTGTTTTTTGCTTTTTTACGTTTTCTAAGTGTTTTTTCACTATTAGTATTATTAATTAATCCTACATTCAAACAATATATATATATTGAAGAAAAACCTGCGCTGGTTGTTGCAGTAGACAATTCTTCTTCTATAAAATATTTAAAAAAAGACAAAGAGATAAAACAATTTGTTAATGAAATTTCTTTGCATAAAGAATTGAATAACAGGTTTAATGTTGTCTATTATTCATTTTCTGATAAATTAAAAGATTCCCTGCTTCTTTCTTTTGATCAAAAGCAAACCAATATTTCAAAAGCTTTAGGTGAATTAAATCAGGTTTATAAAAATACAATTGCTCCTACACTCTTATTAACTGATGGAAACCAAACTTATGGAACAGATTATCAGTTTAGTACAAAAGGCTATAAACAAGTAGTGTACCCTATTATTTCAGGAGATACAGTAGCTGTAGAAGATACTAGAATTCAACAGCTGAATGTAAATAGGTATGCATACTTAAAAAATAAATTTCCTATAGAAGCAATTCTTACCTATTCAGGGAATCAGGATATTACAAGATTATTTCAAATTAAGTCAGGGAACAGTATTGTGTTTTCTCAACCTATTTCTTTTTCAAAAAAGAATAATTCTAATGTAGTTAATTTTACATTGCCTGCAAATAGAGTAGGGGTAAATCAATATGTAGCTATATTATCACCTTTGGATAATGAAAAAAATACCATCAATAATTCAAAAACCTTTGCTGTAGAGGTAATTGATCAGAAGACAAATGTACTTTTAATTAGTGATATGGTTCACCCAGACTTGGGTGCTATTAAAAAAAGTATAGAAAGTAATGAGAGAAGAAGCATTACAATAAGTAAAACAAACGAAAACAAAGATTTTAATGATTATCAATTAATCATACTCTATCAACCCAATACCAGATATAGAAAAGTATATGAGAAATTAAATCTGGAGAAGAAAAATCACTTAACCATTACTGGACCCAAAACAGATTGGGTATTTCTTAATACAATACAAAATAAATATACACAAGAGATTACTAGGCAAACAGAGTATTATGTACCAAGGTTTAATAATAATTATGCATCATTTCTACAAGAAGATATAGGATTTAATAACTATCCCCCTTTGATAGGTAATTTTGGTGAACTAAGAATACATGCAAATCACGATCCTTTGTTGTATAGAACAATTGGTGCTATTCATACTAAAGATGTATTATTAGCAACAATAGAACAAAATGGAATAAGAGAAGCAGTGTTGTTTGGAGAAGGTTTATGGAGATGGAGAGCTCAAAATTATATAAATACTCAAACATTTAAAGATTTTGATGAGTTTTTTGGTAAACTAGTACAATATCTAGCTTCTAATAAAAGAAAAAGTAGGTTAAATACAATTTCTGAATCCTTCTATTATGGTAATGCAAGTATTATTATCAAGGCAGAGTATTTTACTAAAAACTATGAGTTTGATAAAAGAGGAAGTCTAAAAATTATAATAAAAAATAAAGAAACAAAAGCTACTCAGACAATACCAATGCTCTTAAAAAATAATTCATACGAAGTAGATGTAAGCAGTCTGGGAGCTGGAAATTATGAATATATAGTAGCAGTATCAGGAGAGCATATAACACGCTCAGGAAGTTTTGCTATTCTTGAATATGATGTAGAACAACAATTTCTCAATGCTGATGTAACAAAACTACAACAAGTAGCTACTAATACTAGTGGGAAGTCATATTTTTTGAATCAGAAAGAAGCTCTGATAAAAGAATTGATAGAAGATCAAAGATATCAAACCATTCAAAAAAGCAAGGAAAATGTAGTATCTTTAATAGATTGGAAATATCTTTTATTGATCGTTCTTTTATTACTTACAGTAGAATGGTTTGCACGAAAATATAACGGACTTATTTAAAAAAATTAAAACTCAATATTACTATGGAAAGATTACCAAAAATAGGATTACCTATACTGATCGTTATTATTATACTTATAGTATTCGTCTCAAAATCAACAGTTACCATTGGTTCAGGAGAAGCAGGAGTGCTTTATAAAACATTTGGAGGAGGAGTAGTGACAGATTCTCCACCCCTAGGAGAAGGGTTTCATTTGGTGGCACCTTGGAATAAGGTAATCGTTTATGAAGTAAGACAACAAGAGGTTTTTGAAAAAATGCAGGTGTTATCGTCTAATGGATTAGAAATTAAATTAGATGCTTCTGCTTGGTTTCAACCTGACTATAATAAATTGGGGCTGTTGCATCAGCAAAAAGGAGAAAATTATGTAGGAAGAGTTTTGTTACCTACGATAAGATCTGCTGCTCGTAGTGTCGTTGGGAGATATACTCCTGAACAATTATATTCTAGTAAAAGAGATGCAATTCAAAAAGAAATTTTTGAAGAAACAAAAAAAATAGTAGGTGATCAGTTTATTCAGCTTAATGAGGTACTGGTACGAGATGTAACATTACCATCTACTATCAAAGAAGCGATAGAACGCAAATTGAGACAAGAGCAAGAAGCTTTAGAATATGAATTTAGATTAGAAAAAGCTAAAAAAGAAGCAGAAAGACAAAAGATTGATGCAGAAGGAAAAGCAGTTGCTAACCAAATTCTAAGTGCTTCTCTAACAGATAAAATACTTAAAGAAAAAGGAATAGAAGCTACATTACAATTGGCTAAATCACCTAACGCTAAAGTAGTTGTGGTGGGCTCTGGTAATGATGGCTTACCTTTGATCTTAGGTGGTAATCAATAAAAAAATATATGCATTAAAAAAGGCATTCATTTGAGTGCCTTTTTTGATTTAGATAAGCTTATACCATTTTTATAAAATGAAATTACACACATATAATACTACTGTTAAATGGACTGGTAATACAGGTAGTGGTACTACAGATTATAAATCATACAGTAGGGATCATTCTATATCATCAATAGGAAAATATGGAGAGATATTATCTTCTTCTGACCCTTCCTTTTTGGGGGATAAAAAAAAATACAACCCAGAAGATCTATTTCTTTCTTCATTATCTGCTTGTCATATGTTGTGGTATCTTCATTTATGTACTGTTAATCATATAATTGTTACAGATTATGTAGATCATGCAACTGGAGTTATGGAGGAATCTAAAGAGAGTGGTGGGAGATTCAAAGAAGTAACTTTACATCCTATTGTTACTGTGCAAGACAACGATATGGTAGAAAAAGCACATGAGATACATCACGAAGCTAATAAAATGTGTTTTATTGCTAATTCTTGTAATTTTAAAATAGGTCATAATACTAAAATAATTGTAGAATAGAACAATTTATGTTGTTTTGGTCTCTTTTTAGATCAAGACATTGGTGTATATATCTAGGTTTTTCAAAACAATATCACTTCCTTTTACAACCGTTTCAAGAGGTTGATCACCTAGGTGTATAGGTAATTCTGTAGCTTTGGATAATCGATCATCTAATCCTCTCAGCATAGACCCTCCACCAGTCAAATAAATTCCTGAATTATAGATGTCGGCAGAGATTTCAGGAGGAATTTCAGAAAGAGTTTCCATAATAGCATTTTCTATTTGAGTAATAGATTTATCCAAGCTTTTTTCAACTTCTTTATAAGATAATTGTATTTGCTTTGGTTTTCCTGTAAGTAAATCTCTCCCTTCTACAGCCATATTATCAAGTGGTGATTGCAAATTTTCTAGAGCAGAGCCAATTTTTATTTTTATTTTTTCGGACATAGATTCACCAATATGCAGATTACGGGATTCTCGTATATATTGAGTAATATTTTCATTAAAAACATTACCTGCTACCTTTATAGATTGCCCATTAATAATTCGCCCCATTGAGATAACAGCGATTTCTGTAGTTCCGCCACCAATATCAACAACCATATTGCCTTTGGGTTCCAAAACATTGATTCCGCCACCTATTGCAGCCGCAATTGGTTCTGGAATTAAAAAAATATTTTTAGCATTAAGACGCTTTGCAGATTCTTGTACTGCCCGTTTTTCAACTTCTGTACTCCCGCAAGGAATAGAGATAATCATGTTGTACGAAGTAGAGAACATTGAAGAATTAAGGGTGGATAGTTTTTTGATAAATGTTTTGAGCATTTTTTCAGCAGCATCAAAATTAGAGATAACTCCATTATCAAAGGGGTAAATTGTTTTGATGTTTTTATTTATCTTACCTCGCATCATACCAGCTTCTTTGCCTACTGCAATGATTTTTCCACTTATTTGATGAATTGATATGATAGAAGGATTGTCTACTGCTATTTTTCCTTTATGTATAATGAGTGTGTTTGATGTGCCAAGATCTACTGCAATTTTTTCATTTAAAAAATCAAAAAAGCCCATGATAAATGTCCTTAGGTTAATATGTAATAAATAAGGGTAAACTAAAGTAACTTATATTCATGCATAATAGTTTAAAGGTAGATAACTTTGATAAACCATAATTATTGTATTTATAAAGTAATTTTTGTATATCTTAAGAAATCAAAAAATACATTTTCAGTAAGAAATAATGGTTTCTAGAATTAGGGAAATACTGTAAACATAAGTATACGTGTTTATTAAGTATTTTTTTTGAATAACTGATATATTCCAGATTCTTTGCTTTACATTTGAAATCTATTAAATCTGTTATTAAGTAATAAATTGGAATATAAAAAGATTATAATTGCCATTGATGGGCATTCGTCTACAGGAAAAAGTACAGTTGCAAAACAATTAGCAAAAGCATTAGGATTTATCTATGTAGATACAGGCGCAATGTATAGAGCAGTTTCTTTATATGCTATGAGAAAAGGTTTTATTGATGAATCTATGTTTGATACTGAAGCTCTGGAGGAAAACTTGAATGAAATAGAATTAAAATTTGAGATTAATTCAGAAACGGGATTAGCAGAAGTTGTGCTAAATGGAGAAAATGTAGAACGAGAAATTAGAACACTTAAAGTTTCAAAATTTGTTAGTAAGATAGCAGCGGTATCCAGTGTACGCAAAAAGCTTGTAGAGCAACAACAAAAAATGGGCAAAGACAAAGGGATTGTGATGGATGGTAGAGATATAGGAACTGTCGTTTTCCCTGATGCAGAACTTAAGCTATTTATGACTGCTACAGCCAAAGATAGGGCAGAACGTAGATTTCTGGAACTTACAGAAAGAGGAGAGAAAGTTACTTATGAAGATGTTTTAAAAAATGTAGTAAACAGAGATCATATCGATAGTACCAGAAAAGATTCTCCTTTAAGAAAAGCAGAAGATGCTTTGAAAATAGATAATTCTAATCTTACCCTAAAAGAACAATTTGAGCAAATTATACAGATTTCAAAAACAGCTATAGAGACTGCCAGTTAATCTTTTGGTAGAACAATTGAGTCTGACAGGTTATTTTCTTTAAGATATATATCAGAAAGCTCTCTTGATTCATAAAGTGTCATATCTTCTTTTACCCATTCGATTAATTGTTTGTATTCATTATCATTTTGTATAATTAATACACGATTAAGCCTCAATAGGTGGTCTGTAAATTGCTTGTGTTTTTGTATAGAAGTATCAGAAACCAAATAAAAAGGCTTATTTACAAGGATTTTATATTGTTTACCATTATTCATTACTATTTGATCTTTTCTCTCATAAATTATACGAGTTTTAGATAGTGATTGCGTATAACTGCTCAATGTTGTGAAGATAAAAATAAGTAATAGTATCTTTTTCATAGTTTCTATATCAATTATGACTACAAAATTACGGTAAAACCGTACATATGTAGGTTTTTTGAATTGATATACTTTATTTTTTCGATAAAGAGTAAGGTTTTTTAGGTATATGACAATTTGTAAAATCAAAAAAGCCATTGAAGATAAATCCAATAGCTTTTTCTAATTTTAAACTAAATAATTATTAATTAACTACCAGCTAATAAGCTGATATTTTGTAAGTCATTTTATATTAAATTCTATTAAAAAATAAGATAGAAAAGACTATTTGGTTACATTACTATTTAATATACAAAGTAGATGTAGTATTAGTAGTTATAAGTAATTGTGTAATCTCTTTTCTAAATACCAATGAAATTATCGTGGTAATTAGGTTATCGGGATAAAAAGGAATCTTATGAACATCCAGAAACATGTTCATGTATAAAAATAACTGGGTTTTCATGTAAATTGAGTTTGTGTGTGATAAATGTATAAATATTATTTGATGATTTAGTTAATTATTAATGATTTTTTTAGTAATAATTGATTTTTTAAGGTGGTTTTTATAATAATATTTAAGTTTTGCTAATAAACATAGAATAATAAGAGATATTCTTATGTATTTATAAGAAAGCATATTTATAATAAATAAAAAGACCACTTTATAAAGTGGTCTTTTCTTACTTATAGATTTGTATATTTATCTTAAAGATTAGGAATAATAAGTTCCTGATCAGGATGAATAACATCTGGATTTTTAAGAACATTTGTATTAGCTTCAAAAATAGCTTTGTATTTCATAGGGTCATCATAATAATGTTTTGCTATTTTACTTAATGACTCACCACTTTTTACTACATGTCTATGGTATACAGAAGTATCAGCAACTTCTATATCAGCCATGATATCAGAAGGAGAGTCTCCACCTATTTCTTTAATTTTATCCCAAAGCTGGTTTTTTTCGTACTGAGTATGTGCCGTACCTTTTATCTTCAGAGTTCCATTTTCTTCAGAAACATCACCGTTCTGAATATTTAATTCTTGTCCTAAATCCAGAACACTTTGATATTTTGCTTTCACCATAACTAAGTTGATTTTTAAATTATTAATTAGCTTTACCCAAATATAACAAATAATAAAATGGAGTTTAAATAATTTGAAGATTAAAAATTAATCAATTATCGTTGAAATGCATAATTTATCTATATTCGAACCATTTTTAACTAAATAATAATGTTCCGTAAACGTTTCTTTTATATCGTTCAGTTGCAATACTTAGGATTTCGATACCATGGTTGGCAGAAACAACCTACAGTTAATACTTTACAAAGAATGGTAGAACGAACCATTAATTATGTCTTAGATCATTCAAATTTTAAAATTCTTGCTGCTGGTAGAACTGATGCAAAGGTTTCTGCAAATCAAGCGTATATGGAGTTATTTGTAGATGGACAACCTTTGGATATAGAAGAGTTTTATCCATTATTTAATAAAAATCTTCCTCAAGATATTAGAGCAATGAGTATCGAGCAGACCGATAAGAATTTTAATATCATTCAATCTCCAAAAATCAAAGAATACTTGTATTTGTTTGCTTGTGAAGATAAATTTCACCCTTTCTGTGCTCCATTTATGTATAATGTAATGGATACATTAAATATAGATATAATGAAAGAAGCTGCTAATCTATTTGTTGGGAAACATAATTTTAGATCCTATTGCCACAGACCGTCAGCACATACAGTTCTTGAAGGAGAAATAATTTGTTGCGAAATCGAAAAAAATGAGGAGTATACTGCCAATTTTTTTCCAAAAGAAACTTACCTTTTGAGGGTTAAAGGAGAAGGGTTCAAGAGAAATCAAATTCGATTAATGATGGGGGTATTATTGGATCTGGGAAAAGGAAAAATAGATCTAGATTTTATAAAAAAAACATTGAACCCTGAAGCAGAAGAAATTGTATTAGAACACATTGTCCCAGGTTCAGGATTAATATTAAATGCTATTGAATTTAAAAAATAATATATGAAGGTTGTTTCTACAAATATTGCAGAGTTGCGTACTATACTTTGGAAAGGAAAAGAAGAAAAGACAGGTATCTATAAACAACCAGTAAAGGAACCTATCTTTCTTGGTAAAGAAGATGTAGAAAAAGATCATGTTATAGACAGAAGATATCATGGAGGGGTTGATAAGGCTTGTTATTTATATGCAGTAGATCACTACCCATACTGGAAAGATAAATACCCTGATTTGGAATGGCATTATGGTATGTTTGGAGAGAATATAACAATTGAGGGGTTTGATGAGAATGCTATCAACATAGGTTCTATATACACACTAGGAGAAGCAACGGTGCAAATATCCCGTTGTAGACAACCTTGTTATAAATTAGGTATTCGTTTTGGTTCTCAGAAAATATTAAAACAAATGATAGATTCTAAGTACTCAGGGGTATATGTAAGAGTGCTTGATCCTGGATATGTTTCAGTTGGAGATGAGTTGTTACCGAAAAAAGAAAATGTTGATGGAATTTCTATTGCAGAATTGAATACATTGTTATTTCATTATGATAATGAGAAACATTTGAGTTTGGCTACAAAAGCAATTCAAGATCCATTGGTTTCAGAGGGTGATAAAAAGTATTTTAGAAAAAAAGTAAAGTAAATATCATGTCAGATAAAATAAGGTTGCATACTATTGATGAAAAAAATAATGTGATTATAGATAGAGGAGAGCTTGTAAGTTTTACAGTAGACTCCATTGAAATCATGCATCAAAAGGGAGACCCAGGATGGGGTAATACAGAAATAGAAATGTTTCCTATTATTGGTGCAACCAAAGACAATGAGTTTTCTATACAAACGCCAAAAGGTAATGCCAAGCTGGATCAACATGGAATTTTAAGAGCTATAGAGTACTCACTCAAAGAAAAAAGTGACAATAAAGCGAGTTTCTATAAAAAATACAAAGCAAATACACTAATATCTAATCCTAAATTTCCAAAAAAATCTATGCAACAATGGTTAGATTGGCCGTATGATTTTGAGTTTATAAAAACCTTTGAACTTTCTGAGAAAGGATTAAAAATTACTTTTGAAATTAGATGTGAAGAAGATATGCCACTAATGCTTGGTTTTCATCCCGCTTTTAAGGTATATAATCAAGAAGCTATATTGGTAACCAATAAGAAAGAAATAGTTATTACCGATATTCTTGAAGCAGGAGCTTCTGCTTATTTACTTGATAAATGTAAAGAAATTACTCTCAAAAATAATGGAGATATACGACTCACCATTACAACAAACGGTTTTAGACATATCATGCTTTGGACAGAAGTAACAAACATGATTTGTATAGAGCCAATAACTTTTTATCCATCTAGTGTTGTAGCAAGTGAGTTATATACTGGTTTTGATAGTGCTTCTGATTATGATAAGTTCGAGGTTATTATTTCTCCATCATAAATAAGGTGATAAAAAAGAACGTATATTAACTCCATGACTATGTTTATTCATTTTTTTCAAGAATAGTTAACGCTAATCGAATGGTATTATAATCTATAGCTCCTTCAAAATGATCAAAATATGGTTTTAGGGCATTAGGATTTTCTAGCTTTTCTTTGGCTTGTTTGATTGTTTTTATATCTTCTTTATCAACAAATTTTTGTAGATCAATATCCTCTCCACCGTCATACAATTTCATGATATGAGAAAATATAGTTGATTGCGCAAGTTTGCGTTCTATAGCAATTTCTTCTAGTGATAATCCTTGCTTATATAGGGTTAGAGTTTCTAAGTGAGTATTTCCTTTTTTGGTACTCTTTTTTTTCTTTTTCTCAGCAGAGAAATCAATGATAGCCTTGATAAATTGATACCCATAATTTTGCATTTTTTGCCTACCAACACCATTGATACTCATAAAATCATCGTCATTCATTGGACGAAACTTTTCCATTTCTTTTAGTGTAGCATCATTAAAAACTTGATAGGCAGGTATCCCAGCTTCTTTGGATAGTTCTAATCGTAATAATCTTAATTTTTCAAACAAATTAGGAGCAGTTTCCTTATCAATAGATTTGTTATTTATATTTTGATTTGCTTTTTCAAATTCTTGTAAATGCGCTACTTTTACTTTTACTTTTTCAAATAGTACCTTTTTTGAAAGAGCGGTGAGTTTCAATTTATTGTTTTGATGAAAAGCAATTTCCAGATATCCTTGATTGATTAATTGAATAATATATTGTTGCCAATCTCTCCATGCAATATCATGGCCAATTCCGTATGTTTTTACATTTTGATATTGTTTATCGTATACGGCTGCATTTTTAGCTCCGCGTAGTACATCGATTACAGTACCAATAGGTTCTTGTTCTTTGATACGAGCTACTGTAGATAATGCTTTTTGCGCGATAATAGTTCCATCTATAAAAGTTGGTGGGTTTTTACATACATCACAATTGCCACAATCCTTTTCTACAAGTTCTCCAAAATAACTAAGCAAGATTTTACGCCTACAGCTTAAAGAGTCTGCATATTGTTTCATACGATCAAGCTTTGCTAATTGCACTTCTTGATTACCAGACATATTGGCAAACTTTTGTAATTGTACCACATCTGCATAACTATGAAATAACAGGGTAGAAGAAGGGAGATTATCTCTACCAGCACGCCCAATTTCTTGATAATACCCTTCTATATTTTTAGGAAGATTATAATGAATGACCCAACGTACATTGGATTTATCAATGCCCATCCCGAAGGCAATTGTAGCACAAACAATTTGTACTGTATCATTTATAAACCCATCCTGAACTTCAGCTCTCTTTTGGTGGTCTATGCCAGCGTGATACGCCTCAGCATTATAGCCTTGACTTTTTAACTTATCAGCGAGGGTTTCTGTAGTTTTTCGACTTAAACAATATACAATTCCACTATCGTTTGGTTTATCATCAAGAAAATTGATGATTTGTTCTATTCTTTTGTTTCCAGGACGTACTTCTAGACTAAGGTTTTTACGATCAAAAGAGGCAAGATGCTGTTTGCCATTATTAATGTTTAATTGGTCACAAATATCCTTACGAGTTGCTTTGTCTGCGGTTGCTGTTAGTGCAATCACTGGAGTTTTAGGGAATTTATTTTTAAGATATCCTAATTGCGTATATGCAGGTCTAAAATCATGACCCCATGCCGATATACAATGTGCCTCATCTATGGCAATTAAACTAATTTCTACTTGTGCTAGAATAGTGTCTATAAAGGATAAGCTTTCTGGGGCAGTATATAGCAGTTTGATCTCTTTATTAGATACTTTCTGATAAATCTGTTGTTGTTCATTTTCAGTTTGACTGCTATTGATGAATGCAGCTTTGATTCCATTTGCAATTAACCCATCTACCTGATCCTTCATTAAAGCGATTAGAGGGGAGATAACTAGAGTTATTCCTGGTAAAAGTAATGCTGGTAATTGGTAACAGATAGATTTACCTCCACCCGTTGGCATAATAACGAGATTGTCATTTCCTGAAAATATAGAAGATATTACGTCTTGCTGTAATGGGCGAAAACTATCATATCCAAAATATTCTTTTAATGTGTCTAAGAGTTGTTTTTGATCTGGCATAGTACAAAGAAAAGAAAATAGCTTGGTAAAATGTATATGTCTGCAGTTGTTTTATTTTCTTTAAAACGGTATTTAATCTATTACTATATAGATTACACCTATTTTTTTTAAACTTAGTCGATTCTTATGTACTACTCTCTATAGAGAGGTACTATTTAATTATAAAAAATAGTATGGTTTTATAGTATGATTTTCTTTGGTGTGAATTCCTTTTTTTTAGTTTTGTAGCACTTTAAAAATAAAATATATGATCTCTGTAGATGGAGTAACAGTAGAATTCAGTGGAGAAACCTTATTTAGCAATATTTCTTTTGTTATCAATGAGAATGATAAAATTGCTTTAATGGGAAAAAATGGAGCAGGAAAATCTACTATGATGAAGATTATTGCAGGTGTTCAAAAAGCAACCAAAGGAAATATAAGATGTCCTAAAGAAGCTGTGATAGCGTATTTACCACAACATCTTTTAACAGAGGATGATTGTACAGTTTTTGAAGAAGCATCAAAAGCATTTGGACATATTTTTGAGATGAAACAAGAAATGGATCACCTCAATAAAGAATTAGAAACCCGTACAGATTATGAATCCAAAGAGTATATGTCTATTATAGAAAAAGTGACAGACATAGGTGAAAAATTTTATACGATAGAAGAGATTAATTATGATGCAGAGGTAGAAAAGGCACTAGTAGGATTAGGGTTTAAAAGAGAAGATTTTACTAGATCAACCAGTGAGTTTAGTGGTGGGTGGAGAATGCGAATAGAGCTTGCTAAAATTTTGCTACAAAAACCAGATTTGATTCTTTTGGATGAGCCTACCAATCACATAGATATTGAATCTGTAGTATGGTTAGAAGATTTCTTGATAAACAAAGCAAAGGCTGTAATTGTAATTTCTCATGATAAAACTTTTATTGATACCATTACCAATCGTACTATTGAGGTAACAATGGGAAGAATATATGATTATAAGGCAAATTATTCACATTATTTGCAATTGCGAGAAGATAGGAGACTACATCAAATTAAAGCATACCAAGAACAGCAAAAATTTATAGCAGATACCAAAACTTTTATAGAACGGTTTAAAGGAACTTATTCTAAGACTAATCAGGTGAATTCTCGCGAAAGAATGCTAGAGAAGTTAGAAATCATCGAGATTGATGAGATTGATAATTCATCATTAAAGCTAAGATTTCCTGCTTCGATTCGATCAGGAGATTATCCTGTAATTGCCAAGGATTTATCAAAAAAATATGGAGATCACGTTGTTTTTAAAGATGCAAATATGTCGATTGCAAGAGGAGAAAAAGTGTCATTTGTTGGACGTAATGGAGAAGGAAAATCTACAATGATAAAGGCAATTATGGGAGAAATAGAGTATGAAGGAAGTTGTGAATTGGGACATAATGCCAATGTAGGGTACTTTGCTCAAAATCAAGCTTCTTTATTAGATCCTAATCTTACTATTTTTCAGACAGTAGATGAAGTTGCAACGGGAGATGTAAGAACACAGATTAAAAATATTTTGGGGCAATTTATGTTTGGAGGTGATGATATTGATAAAAAGGTAAGTGTGCTTTCTGGTGGAGAAAAAACCAGACTAGCAATGGTAAAGTTACTATTAGAACCTGTAAATGTTTTGATTCTAGATGAACCTACTAATCATTTGGATTTAAAATCAAAAGATGTGCTCAAAGAAGCCCTATTAGCTTTTGATGGCACTCTGATATTGGTTTCTCATGATAGAGATTTCTTGCAAGGGTTATCGCAAAAAGTATTTGAATTCAAGGAAAAAAGAGTAATTGAACATTTTGAAACGATTGATGACTTCTTAGAACGAAATAGAATTAGAAATTTGAGTGAAATTAACTTAAAAAGCTAAGACAATTTGACAAGGTTTCTTTAAAAGTGTAACTACGCAGGAAATGATAAAGTAGATTTCTGTTTTACTCAAATAAATCAGAACTCAAATATCGATCTCCTCGATCACAAATAATAGCAACAAGAACACCGTTTTTGAGGTTTTTTGAGAGTTTTAATGCTGCAGCAACAGCACCACCACTACTCATACCACAGAAAATACCTTCTTCTATTGCCAGACGTTTTGCCATAGTAGTAGCCTCTTCTTGACTTACCTCTATAACTTGATCAACCTTATCGGGGTTAAAGATTTTAGGTAAATATTCTTTTGGCCATTTGCGTATGCCTGGTATTTTGGATTCATCAGTAGGTTGTACTCCTACAATTTGAACCTCTTTTGATTGCTCTTTGAGGTAGGTAGATGTGCCTATAATAGTACCTGTTGTTCCCATAGAAGATACAAAATGAGTGATTTTTTGTTGCGTATCTTTCCAGATTTCTGGTCCAGTGGTTTTATAATGTGCCCGCCAATTATCATCATTTGCAAATTGATTAAGCATCACATATCCCTCATTAGTTACTTTGGCTTCGGCATAATCTCTCGAACCCTCAATACCAACATCAGCAGGAGTAAGTGTTACTTTGGCTCCAAAAGCACGCATTGTCTGTACTCGTTCCTTGGTAGAGTTTTCTGGCATGACCAACTCAATATTTAATTTAAAAATACCAGCAATCATAGCAAGGGCAATTCCTGTATTACCACTAGTAGCCTCTATAAGTTTACTATTTTGATCTATATCTCCACGATCTAATGCAGATTTAATCATGTTATAAGCAGCTCTATCCTTAACACTTCCTCCAGGGTTATGTCCTTCTAATTTTAAAAATAATGTAATATTAGGGTTTTTGATTAGAGAAGAAGCCTTTACCAGAGGAGTATTTCCTATTAGATCTAAGATGTTGTGAGTCATTAAACTACTTTTTTTATTTTTATTTCTGCAGTGTTTGAGATGATAGAGTTATCAGGAACAGACGAAGTAATCCAAGTGTTACCACCGATGGTGCTATTAGCACCAATTACAGTACTTCCTCCTAATATGGTTGCATTTGCATAAATGGTAACATTGTTTTCTACAGTTGGATGACGTTTTACATTGCGCAGTTTTCTATCTACATACAATCCTCCTAGTGTTACCCCTTGATATATTTTTACGTTATCCTTTATAATTACTGTTTCTCCGATAACAATACCCGTAGCATGATCTATAAAGAAAGAATTTCCTATTTCTGCTCCAGGATTAATATCTGTACCAGTTAATCGATGAGAATACTCTGTCATTAATCGAGGAATCATTGGTAATCCAATTTTTAGCAATTCATGGCTTAATCTATAAATTGCTATCGCATAAAACCCTGGATATGCCATATATACTTCCTCAATAGAATTAGCAGCAGGATCACTTTGTAGGAAAGCCTTTGCGTCTAGATTTAATTTTTCTAAGATTCTAGGTAATTTATCTAGATAAGACTGCCAGAGTTTATTGCAAGGGTTTTCAGTCTCCCAACAAGCCAAATCTACAAGCTCTTCAAAGGTTTTTTCAAGAACATCAATATTTGCAGCTACTTCGGTATCTGTATCAAACAAAGTATAAAAAAGTAAATTGGTAAAATACTCAGTCCTTTCTTTGAACTTTAGCTTAAGATTAGGGTTCTTTTTTTGCTTTTCAATTTTGGCAATAATTTCGTCTCTTTCTTTAGTCATTTCAATTTATTTGAAAACTCTAGTAAATATATAGAATAAAGAATATAAAAGTCTTTTTTACTCGTAATTCCTTACATTTTTAAAACAATAATAACACTATAAGGTTTGAATTAAGGTTCTTTTTCTAAACTTTCGTTAAATTTTTATAGTAAATATGTACTGAACATCTAAATATTAACGAAAAGATGTTCAACCTCTATAAAACACATTTTTATATATAAGGTTGCAAAAATACTGTATATATCTGATAAAATTACAAAAATGCAAATGAAGAAATAATGGACATACAAAGGAAGATAAAACGGTTATAAGTAGGAGTGTAATTGCTTAAAAAAACTACTATATATTAACTGATATTTGTCATAATTAGTAAAGAAACTTGGGGGTATCTTTAGTAAAGAATTTAAACCTAATATAATGAAAAAAAGAACACCTGTTTCCAAAATTATGACTTCTGATGTAATAACTCTAAATCATACTAATGGCTTAGAAACAGCAGAAATGTTATTCAAAGAACATAATATTCGTCATATTCCTGTGGTGAGTGGAGAGACTATTACTGGTATGCTAAGTTATACTGATTTACTTCGTATAAGTTTTGCAGATGCAGTAGATATAGATGAAAAAGATGTTGATACTGTTGTTTATGAAATGTTTACTATAGAGCAGGTAATGGCAAAAAACCTAGTGAGTGTAAACTCTAATACTACAATCAAAGAAGTTGCAGAAATACTAGCCAAGAAAGAATTTCATGCATTACCAGTTATAGATAATAATGTATTAGTTGGTATTGTAACAACTACAGATTTGATAAATTATTTATTGGATCAGTTTTAAGAATACTTAATAACACTACATGATAAAGACAGGAGGCAAGAGTTGTTTCCTGTTTTTTTGTAATTATTTATTAAATTTTAAACAAATCCAGTTTGAGCAGATTGATTTTATTATTTTTAGGATCAAACTAAAATTTATGAGTACAATACCAAAGGATGCATTTGACTTTTTGAAAGACCTGAAAGAAAACAATCATAGAGATTGGATGACTGAACATAAAAAAAGATATCAAAGTAATGAAAAAGACTTAAAAAAATTTTATGCTTCTGTGGTAGAGCGATTAAATGAAAAAGATGAAATAGAAAAGACCAAAGTTTTTAGAATTAATCGGGATATTCGTTTTAGTAAAAATAAAACACCATATAATGTACATCGTAGTGTAAGTTTCAGTAGAGCAGGAGCACATAGAAGAGGAGGATATTATTTACGCTTAGAACCAGGGAATTCATTGATGGCAGGAGGCTTTTTTAGTCCTGAATCAGCAGATTTATTGCGTATCAGGAAAGAGTTTGAAATGGATGATGAAGAGATTAGAGAGATATTATCTAATAAAGATTTTAAAAAAGCTTTTGGTAGCTTTGACTCTTCAAATCAAGTAAAAACGGCCCCAAAAGGGTTTAGTAAAGATCACAAGAGCATTGATTTAATAAAAAACAAATCGTTTATTGTGACTCATAAATTTAGTGATAAAGAAGTTTTTTCTCCTAACTTTTTAGACAATGTTATTTTTCATTACGAATTATTAAGACCTTTTTTTGATTATATGAGTGACGTTCTTACAACTGACCTTAATGGTGTTTCATTGATTGATTAAGTAGGGCAGGGCTTATGCAAATACGAATCACAAATTTTTATCAAAATATATTACTTGTATTCTGGAGAGGGTAACAATTTAACTAAATCTAAAAAGGTTATTTTACAATAAAAAAACCTTACAGGCTCACATATTAGGGACAAAAGAATAGATACCTGTTAGGTTTTCTACGTTATGAGATTTTGATAGTAACTATTTTTTTGGGTTGCTATATCTGGCTCATTCCACCATCGACTTCTAATTCTACACCATTAATGTATGAAGCATCATCTGAGGCAAGAAATAATGCTGATTTAGCAACTTCTTCAGAGGTTCCGAAACGTCCTAATGGGACACGTTTGGCAAATCCTTTTCCCATTTCTTCAGAAACGTCTTTGGGAAGTCCCATTTTTCCAAAAATAGGAGTAGTAATTGGGCCTGGAGCAATTGAGTTTACACGTATTTTTCTGTCTTTTACTTCAGATACTAATACTCTCTGATAGGCACGCAATGCACCTTTTGTAGCAGAATATATACCTAGACCATCAAAAGCACGTTGTGTTACTACAGAGTTATTAAATAAGATGGATCCTTGGTCATTGATGTGAGGAAGTGCTTCTTTTATAGCCAAAATGGGACCTTTTACATTAATATTAAAAATTTCATCATAATGTTCTTCGGTAATTTCACAAGTTTGAGTGGGGTGTAAGACTACACCAGCATTAAGAAATAGAATATCTATTTTACCATATTTGTGTATTGCCTCCTCAATTAGCTTTTTATTATCTTCGGCTTTGCCCACATCTGCTGTAACAATAATAAAGTCCCCTGTTAGGGTTTTTGCAACCTCATCTAATGCTTCTTTACGTCTTCCTGATAGTACCACTTTGGCACCTTCTTGCAAGTATAATTTTGCTGTTGCTAGTCCGATTCCGCTATTGGCTCCTGTAATAACGGCTACTTTGTTGTGTAATCTTTTCATTCTATTGTTTTTTGGTTTATAAATTATACACAAAACCATATCTGTAAAATAAAACTTAGTAATATTATAAGATAACATGGTTTATACATTGATTCTCTTATTGAGGGAAAAAAAGTGTCTTATTAAGGGGGGGATAGAAAAGAATAATGCAATTCTTTTATTAAGGGGTAGGGTGGTAATTAATAAGATCGTTTTAGTTGAGATCACTCTTGTAATTAGATTTGTAACCAATTGTATATAAGGTAATATATGTATGTTGAGTTTTTTTTTGTGTAGAATGTTAATTGTATAATTTTCAGAATACTTAGAAAAGTAATAAGAATTAGCTGTACAAATTTTAGCTAAGATCTTATTTTGGAAGAGTTTTTTGCTTAATTCTAGTCTATTCATCCCATTAGTTTTCTGCATAGTAAGTACTACTACGTTAGATAATATATATGACCAGATGGGATATGTCTATAAAATAGTATTTAAAGACTCGTGGTTTTGTAGGTCTTTTCGTATTTATTATTGGCTCTAGTTTATAATTGCGTTGATATTAGTTTTTGATATTGTGCTTCGATATTTCTGTAATTCTTTATAGCGTTAACATCTAGGACAGTTTTTTGTACAAATAGCAGCGCCTTATCCTTATTGTTTTTGAGTTGCTCTTTGAGTTTAAACCAATTTAGGTACTGCTGCAGGTATTTAGTGGCTACACCCCAAAAAGCATTATCAATCCATTTTTTTATTCTATTGTGGGTAGAATTGACATGTTGTATATGGTATATTTTGTCTTTTACCCGTTGTTTTATAATTCCTTTGAGTGGATGATGTTCTATGTTTTGGTCTTTGGCAAAGCCTTTATAGCTCACATGAGCATCACTGCAAAGAATCGTCTGGCTTGTATTAGTGCGATCTCCAATAGCCTTTTGTATATCACTTTTCTTGATACGCCCCATAGTTGCAACTGTCAAATCCAAACCTGAT